>NZ_DKTN01000011.1:0-48043 GCF_002473065.1 Limnobacter sp. UBA7229
CTTTCCACCTGTCAAACACTTTTGGCAAATAAATTCAAAGAATCCTTACATGAAAGTTAGACCGAGCGTAAAAATACTGCAATCACAAGGACTTGGCAGTCGTCGTGAATGTGAAAATATTTTCTGGAATTCTGAGATTTTTCGCGACGGAACTCAGATCGACCCTGAAATCGATGAAATTTCTTTGGGAGACACCCTGTTAATTGACGGAAAAAGCTTCGAAATCACCCAGCACAAGTATGTGCTGATGCACAAACCTGCTGGCTATGAGACTTCTCACCTGCCTAGCCACAACCCCTCGGTATTTGATTTATTGCCAAAGCACTATATAAAGCGCGGCCTGCAGGCCGCTGGCCGACTGGATGTGGACACCACTGGACTTTTGCTGTTTTCAGATGACGGTCAGTTTATTCATCGACTGATAAGTGGGAAGGTGGGCACCAAACAGGAGGTGGAGAAAATCTATGAGGTGACCGGCGCGCGCCCATTCACAGAGTTGCAGTTGCAACGCTTGCTGGAAGGTGTGGACCTGGATGATGAACCTGAGATCATTTATGCCAGCAAAGCCAACTTACTGGGCGACGGGAGGCTGGAATTGGGCATTACTACTGGGAAGTATCATCAGGTTAAACGAATGGTGGCTGCTGTTGGCAATCATGTTGAGGCACTGCACCGACGAGTGGTCGGCCCTTACGAATTGCCGACAGACTTGGCCGTTGGCTCCTATATAGAAGTAGACCCAAGCCCGGTGTTAAACAGGAACACATCGAAAACAGTCTGAATTAAAAGGCTTTATTACCCTTCAACCCCTCAAAAATGCCCTGAATTCACACGCGAAGATGTGTTGTGCCAACAAACACTTCGAGTACAATACGGGGCTTAAATTTTAAATCCTCATCAAACTCATGAAAACAGCACAAGAAGTTCGCCTAGGCAACGTGGTTATGGTTGGCAAAGACCCCATGGTGGTTTTGAAAACCGAATACAACAAATCAGGCCGCAACGCCGCCGTTGTAAAAATGAAAATGAAAAACCTGCTGACCGGTGCAGGTATGGAAAGCGTTTACAAAGCGGACGAGAAGTTCGAACTGTTGGTGCTGGAACGCAAGGAAGTGACTTACTCCTACTTTGCGGACCCTATGTATGTGTTTATGGATGCGGATTACAACCAGTACGAGGTAGAAGCCGAAAACATGGGCGACGCTTTGAACTATCTGGACGACGGCATGGAATGCGAAGTGGTGTTCTACGACGGCAAGGCACTTTCTGTGGAATTACCAACCAGCTTGGTGCGTGAAGTTGAGTACACAGAACCAGCCGTACGTGGAGACACATCGGGCAAGATCATGAAAGCAGCCCGCATTAAGCCCACCAGCTTTGAAATTCAGGTGCCCGCGTTCGTTGAAATTGGCGACAAGATTGAGATTGACACTCGCACTGCGGAATACCGCGCACGCGTGAAGTGATTACTCCATTTGAGATGGAAAACATGGGGCCCCACTTGGGGCCCTTTGTATTTTCCGGTTTGAGGCTCTATGCACATTGGCATTGTTTGCAAGGTAATCGATAATTTCGGTGATGCTGGCTTTTCCCTTCGCTTGGCGAAAGCACTGGCTGCGAAGGGCCATTGCGTGGATTTGTTTCACGATGAGCCAGCCACTTTTCAGGCGCTATATCCGCACTCGGTCAACGATAACCTCAGGCTAATCGATGCGGTCAAGACGAACATCGAAACCGAGTATCGACAAACGCCAGATCTGATTCTGGAGCCATTCGGAACTTCAAGTGGGCAAACTGCATTCCGCTTTGATCTAGCGCTGAAAAGCCGTTTTCCCCGCACCCCTTGGTTGCTGATTGACTATCTTTCATCTGAAAAATGGATTGAAAGCTTTCACCTGAACACATCAACAGACCCAATCACTGGGCACGTTACCACCTTTTTTTATCCCGGCTTTACCGACAAAACCGGGGGATTGATTCATTGCGACTACCCTGCTCGCCTGGCTGGAAAACAGCAAGCAACAAACAATACGGGTCTGAATGTTTTCGTTTTCGCCTATCCAAACGCACCTATTCGAAAGCTGATTGATCTCTGTAATTCAATTAACACCCCGGAATACGCAATAAAAATTGGACTGGCAGGGAATGTTTTAGCACCCGGACCGGAGGATTGCGCCCGCCTGATTCCCTTCGTCGCACAAAGTGAATTTGATGAGTTGTTGGCGCAATATGATGTGTTGTTTGTGAGGGGAGAAGACTCATTTGTGAGAGCTCAACTGGCGGGAAAACCATTCATTTGGCAAATTTACCCGACCGAAGACGATGCACACACCGCGAAACTTGCCTGCTTTTACGATCTGTATGCAAGCGGGCTTGGTGCAGATTGTAGATTGGCGCTTTGGAACTGCTGGCTGGCCTGGAACTGTATTGATACAACGGTAGATTTTGGCAAAGCCTGGATTAATCTTTTGCCGCATTTGCCAGAACTACAAACCCATGCGATCAAGTGGCAAGCACAACTTCTTGACGGTAGGGAACTTGTAAAGGAAGTTCTTACATGGCGTGGTTTACAGACTCCTACTTTGAACGAAAAGCCTGATTTATAAGGCTTTTTTCATCAAAAGGAAACTCAATGGAAAGACAGAAACTGAATTCAGGTTTAACGCTTGGATTCAGCAATGTTGTCATTTCTTCTCTCTCTGGGTTTGGGTTTTGGTTCAATTGACCAGACGCAATTGCCCGCACACCAAGTTGAACAGATTGCCAGGGAAGTAATGACGGAACTGGAGGTGGAAATGCGAACCAAACCCTCCCTGATCGTGACGGAACGTCCCGAACCCACACCACTGGGCGCCTTGGCTTATGCCAACGGAAAATGCGTAGTCATTGTGAATACAAATGAGACAGCATGGGCGCAGTGGGGGCGATTCTTGAACGAATCCAATCGCGCCCACTGGCAGCAAATTATCGCTGCATCAGTGGCCCACGAGATGGGACACTGCTTTCGGGAAAGCCGCTCTTTCGTGGACAACTACGAGGTGGATGAAGACGAGTTCAGAGGGATTCAAAACACAGGGGGTTTTGGCCCGAAACCAGAGATGGTTTACAAACAAGAGCTGTTCGCTGACACCGTAGCCATTCTGTATGCCAAAGAGAATGCAGGAAACAACGCTGATTACGTGATTGAATCAATGATTCAGGCTCGAGAAAAATTCAGCGCCAATGACCCAACACACAACACGGCAAAGATGCTCAACCGACTGATTGCCGCAAAAATGACACGTCAAGGCGATGAGACTTTGGGTTTGGCGGCAACACGTTTGCTTTCTGCGCTATAAAAGCTGAAGGACTTTTATTTGGCTCGCGGAAAAGCATTGTCGTACACGGTGGAAAGGTGGTCAAAATCCAGAGCTGTGTAGACCTGCGTAGACGCGATCGAAGCATGCCCCAACAATTCCTGAACGGCCCTCAGATTTTGAGTGCCTTGCAACAAATGACTTCCAAATGAGTGACGCAACATGTGGGGGTGTAAATGTTGTCCCAAACCGCAATTTACAGCATGGTTTGCGATATCTCGCTGTGCTTGCCTGACAGTCAACGCTTGCCCTTTGGCAGACACGAACAGGGAGGTCTCTTGCCCTCTTCCATGTTTGAGCAAGTGACTTTGGCGGGGCTCAACAAACTCCCTGAGACGAGCCTGCAATGTGTCGACCACAGGCACAATTCGGGCCTTGTTCCCCTTACCGATAACCCTCAATTCTGTAGATCCATTCAAGGCTTCGGCTCGAAGCATCAAGGCCTCGCTGATTCGCAGCCCTGTGCAATACAGCAATTCAATCAGTACATGGGCCTGCGCGAAACGGAATTCCTGCGGAAGCGGCAGAGCAAGCAATGCAGCCAAGGCGTCAACTCCCACTGCCTTGGGCAGGGACCTGGGTAGTTTGGGAGTTTTCAGCCCCAACGTGGGATCAATTTCAATAACACTGTTATTCAGTAAATATTTGAAAAACCCCCGCCAGCTTGAGGCCACACGTGCCAGGCTGGCAGGTGCAGCACCGTTTGCATGGCGCTGAGCAAGAATTGATTTAAGTGCTGTGGGGGTGACTTGCTGTGGTGGATTGATGATCAACAACAAGTCACGCTGAGCGGCCTTTACGGAGTTGTCGCTGTAACGCCGCTCCAGCCGCAGAAAGTCCAGATACCTTTGAATCAGGATTGCGTGTTCTGGAGTCTGCTCAGCGCGGCGCATGCGGTTTCAGCCAGAGTATTCAAAAAATCAGTTTCCAGGGTTGGCGAGAAGCGGTCTTTGTCAGGAGAACCAAATCCCAGACAACCGAAGGTTACCGGACTGGCGCCGACACGCAAAGGGATCAATACCACTGAACGTGGAACCACATCTTCGCCTTCAAAAACCGAGAGTGTCGGTGCATTCTCGGCAAATCCGCAGTAAAGATTCTTCATACTATCGATGAGCGTTTTGTCAGAATCGTGGACTTCAGAATTGTCCTCGCCCCACAGTTGCAAACGAACTATGGGAACCACAAATTTTTTCTTGATTGCCTCGACCAAGACAGTGGGCAAGTCACTTGCGTTTTTGACTGTGAGCAAAGCGCGGGTAATCGATTGAAGGTTGTCAATAATCGCTTGATTCTCGACAGCTGCGTGCGTCATTTCGACCACCCGGTGCTCAAGAGACTTAACCTTTTCGCGCATGGTTTGAACTTGACGCTCGTGCAGCGATGCCACATTCCCTGTGCTTTGCTCTGGCAGTTTGATAAAAGCGAGAATTCCTGGATTCTTGATCAAAAAATCAGGGTGTGCTTTCAGAAAATCGGCAACCTGGACGGCCTCGTCAGTCATAAGTAAAACTCTCCTTCGAAAACTGTTTGTGCTGGACCTGTCATGAAGACATCACTGTCCTGCTGCCCACTCCACTCAATGGTGAGGGTTCCACCGGCTTTGACAACGTCTACGCGCTCGGCGATTAGTCCCATTTTCATACCTACGACGGCAGCTGCACATGCCCCAGTTCCACAAGCGAGGGTTTCGCCTACCCCACGCTCATACACGCGGAGATGAACCCGACTGCGGTCTACGATATGAAGAAAGCCCACGTTAACCCTTTCAGGAAAACGGGGGTGTGATTCGAGTGTGGCGCCCAAGCGCTGAACCAAATCATCGGAGGCTGGTTGATCCAAGAGAATAACGACGTGGGGGTTACCCATAGAAGCGACGCCAACCCACAACTCTTCCAGATCAGAACCCGAGTCAACTGGGAGTTTGTATTGTGTCAGGCCACCTACCTTGCGACTGGAAAGGCCCTCCGCAATGAACGGTACCTTGCCGGGATTAAGCTGCGCAGGTCCCATATTCACTTTGACCCAATTGTGTTTGATCAACTCGGGCTGAATGATGCCAGCAAGAGTTTCAACGGTAATCTGATTTTTCTGGGTCAACCCTTTGTCGAATACATATTGTGCAAAACAGCGTGCGCCATTGCCACACTGCTGAACTTCTTGACCATCTGCATTGAAAATTCGGTACTTGAAATCGGCAAGGTCGGAAGACTCGACGATAAGAACCTGGTCAGCGCCGACGCCAAAATGGCGGTCGGCAAGCCGCTTGATCAGCCCGGGGCTGAGGTCTAGTTGACCCGCGCAGTTGTCCAGTACAACGAAATCGTTGCCTGCACCGTGCATTTTGGTGAACTTGAGTGTATTCAAAGTTGCCATCGTCGCTTTGTCAAAGACCGTGGTGTATTGATTTGAAGTATCAGTATATTCTGGACTCGCCGGCCGGGCGGGTTTTGAACCGCTTGTGCAACCACAAGTATTGCGGAATGTTGTCTTTCACCCAAGACTCGATGTGATGATTCATCAGCTGCGTTGATTCAGCGTCGTCGTCCAATGGAAAGTTGGGCAACGGTGCATGAATATGAATGCTGTATCGACCCTTGCTGTATTTGGTGGTAACCGGTACGACTTGCGCCTGAAGCAGCCGGGACAATCGGGCCACCGCGGTGACCGTGGCAGCTTTGACTCCAAAAAAGTCAACAAATACAGAGTCGCGCTCACCGAAATCCATGTCGGGCAAATAGTACAAAGGACGCCCCTTTTTCATCGCGGCCAGCAATGGACGCACGCCCTGTTGGCGAGACAACAGTAGTTGATCGCCAAACTTTGAGCGTCCTTGCAATATCAACGAATTCAACACGGGATTCTTTTGGTTTGAATACATGGTGACCATGTCGATTTCAAGACACAGACGACTCCACGCGGCATCGAGCCCTAGAAAATGTGGGGCCAGAAAGATAGTTGGAGACGCCGAGTCAAGAATAGCCAAGCCTTCCGGGTTCTCAATTCGCACCCGATCACGCACCACCTTTTGATTGCCTGACCACAGCCAAGCCCTGTCCAGAAAAGTACGCAGGTAAAAGTAGATGTGAGCCATGGCCCAACGGATGCGCTGGAAAATGGACGAATCAGGAAAACACAAGGAAAGGTTGGTGAGTGCGACCATTCGACGCTCACGCGCCAAGGCGAACAACAACATGGCCAATAACATCGAGATTGATGAGGAAATAAGTCGATAAGCAAAAAATGGTAGCCGCGCAAGTGCAAACCACATTGAGATCAGAAATTGAGTCACGATTGCCCTTGCTGGCCATGTTGACCTTTTGGAGATTTGTAACGTTCATAGCCCCAATAATACTGCTCAGGGTGCATCAGAATGAGCTTTTCCATGGCCGCATTCACTTGAGTGGCCGCCTCAACGGGGTCCGCACTGAGCGATTCGGGGCCTTGATACAACTCAAGCTTAAAACCTTCTCCACCCGGCTTTCTGTAACCGATTGCCAAAACAATCGATGCGCCGGTCGCGTGGTGGAGTCGGCCCGGCAAGGTCATGGTGTATGCAGGTTGACCAAACATGGGCGCCCAAACACCCTCTCCCTGCGCTGGAACTTGATCAGGCAACATTCCAACAGCTTCTCCTCGCTTTAGCGCCTTGAGCAAGATTTTCACACCACCCAACGTAGTGGGCGCAAGGGCAACATTATCGCGCGCCCGACTGTCTTCAATAATGTTTTGAAGTTCCGCCTTGCGATTGGGTCGATACAACACAGTGATGGGTGCACGAGTTGAGAATACTTGGGCGGTTGATTCAAAACTCCCCATGTGCGGTGTGAGGAAAATAATGCCTTTCCCCTTGGTTTGAGCCCTTTCCACAACATCCCAGCCGGTAATGTCGGTGCATCGCGCCGCGCCCTGCTGCGTAGACAAGCCCCAAAGAAAAGGAAGCTCCAGCAGCGCCATTCCGGCATGCTGGACTGAACCCTTCACAGCAGCGAGACGTGCCGATTCGTTATCCGGAAAGGCAATTTTGGAGTGGATTTCAATTTTGCGACGATAGCTGGCCGACAAACCATAGACAGACCATCCCAAACACGCACCCAGCGCATGGAGAACCGACAAAGGGAAAACCGACAGTGCTTTGAACAAATTTTTGATCATGGGGCAGATTGTAACCAGTACGTGCTTTGCCTTCGTCCCCAAATGTTGTATATTTCTCAAGTTCGCTGAGTTAAATGACAACTTGCGGGGCGAACTAAAACAAATCTGCTAAAGCGTCGCCGGGCTTCAATTGAACATGGCGGCAGTAATAACCCCTTGTTTTATTGGAGCTTTTCAATGTCTAACGAATTTTTCTTTACCTCGGAGTCCGTGTCGGAGGGCCATCCGGACAAGGTTGCCGACCAAATTTCTGACGCGGTTCTAGACGCGATTCTCGAACAAGACCCCACAGCACGTGTAGCTGCCGAAACACTGACCAACACTGGTCTGGTGGTGATGGCCGGTGAAATCACGACCACTGCCCAAGTAAACTACATCGACGTCGCGCGCGAGACACTGAAGAACATTGGCTACGACAACGGCGATTTCGGTATCGATTACAAAAGCTGTGCGGTGATGGTGTGCTACGACCGCCAAAGCCCGGACATTGCGCAAGGTGTGGACAAGGCGCACGACAACGATTTGGATCAAGGTGCCGGCGACCAGGGTTTGATGTTTGGTTACGCGGTGAATGAAACCCGCGAATTGATGCCACTGGCCATTAGCCTTTCACACCAGCTGGTTCAACGTCAGAGCCTGCTTCGCAAGGACGGGCGCTTGTATTGGCTACGCCCTGATGCGAAATCCCAGGTCACGATCAAATATGTGGATGGAAAGCCTTTCTGTATCGATACCGTGGTGCTTTCAACCCAGCATTCGCCAGACATCGAGTTGGCGACATTGCGCGAGGCGGTGATTGAAGAGGTGATCAAGCCTGTGTTACCTAAAGAACTGGTGAAAGGAAACATCAACTTTTTGGTGAACCCAACCGGGCGCTTTGTGATTGGCGGTCCTCAGGGTGACTGTGGCTTGACAGGTCGAAAAATTATTGTTGACACCTATGGCGGCGCGGCTCCACACGGTGGTGGTGCATTTTCGGGCAAGGATCCATCCAAGGTGGACCGTTCCGCGGCCTATGCAGGCCGTTACGTGGCAAAGAACATTGTTGCGGCGGGCCTCGCCGAGAAGTGTTTGGTCCAGGTCAGCTACGCAATCGGTGTGGCACGTCCTACTTCGATTATGGTGAACACTTTCGGCACCGGAAAAATTGAAGACAGTGCGATTACCGAACTGGTAAGCGCCCACTTCGACCTGCGCCCCAAAGGCATTGTACAAATGCTGGATTTGTTGCGTCCAATTTATGCAAAAACCGCAGCTTACGGACACTTTGGCCGCGAAGAACCAGAATTCAGCTGGGAACGCACAGACAAGGCGGAGGCTTTGAAGGCCGCTGCTGGCGTTTGACGGGAAACGCAGGCTGATCAGGAAGATGCGAGCATGAATACCGCTTGGTCTTCCTGAGCCAACCCTGTTACAATTTATGCCGTTCGAGGAGCGTTGCGACACACCCATGCTTTTTTGGGGTGCTAGGCTCGAACAAGAAATAAACAACGGCGCTCACGCTTCTTTCTTTATGAACTTTAAAAAGGAGGGCGTGATGAACGCCATTGCAAAACCAATCACCGCTACCGGCGAGAACGATTTTTTCGTAGCCGATATCAACCTGGCCGACTTTGGCCGCAAAGAAATCGCAATTGCAGAAACCGAAATGCCTGGCTTAATGGCCATTCGCAAGGAATTTGCTGCATCCCAGCCTTTGAAAGGCGCCCGCATCACCGGTTCACTGCACATGACCATTCAAACGGCCGTGCTGATTGAAACCCTGGCAGCACTGGGCGCCGAAGTGCGCTGGGCCTCTTGCAACATTTACTCAACGCAAGACCACGCAGCCGCAGCCATTGCGGCAGCGGGCATCCCGGTGTTTGCATTCAAAGGCGAATCGCTGACCGATTACTGGAATTTCACCCACCGCATTTTCGAATGGGCCGATGGCGGTTATTCCAACATGATTCTAGACGATGGTGGCGACGCAACCATGCTGCTGCACTTGGGCACCAAAGCCGAAAAAGACCTCAGCGTGTTGAACAACCCAGGCAGCGAAGAAGAAATTTGCCTGTTTGAATCAATCAAAAAAACACTGAAGACAGACCCCACTTGGTATTCAAAGCGCCTCAAAGAGATCAAGGGCGTAACAGAAGAAACCACGACTGGTGTGCACCGTTTGTACGAAATGCACAAGAAGGGCGAACTGGCCTTCCCTGCCATTAACGTGAACGATTCAGTGACCAAGTCCAAGTTCGACAACCTGTATGGTTGCCGCGAATCACTGGTTGACGGCATCAAGCGAGCAACCGATGTAATGATTGCAGGCAAAGTGGCTGTTGTGGCTGGCTACGGTGACGTGGGCAAGGGTTCTGCACAAGCATTGCGCGCCCTGTCAGCCCAAGTTTGGGTGACTGAAATTGACCCGATTTGCGCACTGCAAGCAGCAATGGAAGGCTACCGTGTGGTGACCATGGACTACGCTGCTGACAAGGCAGATATTTTCGTGACGGCCACAGGTAACAAAGACATCATTACCCATGACCACATGGTGAAAATGAAAGATCAGGCGATTGTTTGTAACATTGGTCACTTCGACAATGAAATTGACATTGCCAGCGTGAAAAAATACCAGTGGGAGAACATCAAGCCACAGGTTGACCACATCATTTTCCCCGATGGAAAGCGCATTATCATGTTGGCCGAAGGCCGCTTGGTAAACCTCGGCTGCGGTACCGGCCACCCCTCATTCGTCATGTCTTCAAGCTTTGCCAACCAAACCATTGCACAAATCGAGCTGTGGACGCAAAACGAGAAGTACCCAGTGGGTGTATATGTACTACCCAAGCACCTGGACGAAAAAGTGGCCCGCTTGCACCTGATGAAAATTGGCGCCCAGCTTACCGAACTGAGCCCAGCGCAAGCAAGCTACATTGGCGTGAAGCAGGACGGCCCTTACAAGCCCGATCACTACCGCTATTAATCCTGGAAAGAACCACCTTTGCGCGCTGACCTTGCCTTGGTTGAAAAAGGCCTGTGCCCCTCTCGGGCTCAGGCTCAAAGCTTGATCGAGCAAGGAAAAGTGTTGGTGCGTAACGGTGTGGTTCAAGCACCTGTTGCTGTAAAAAAAGCATCGCAGCAGATCGAACCATTCATGATTCTTGAATTGATTGACTGCGATGCACCCAGTTTTGTGTCGCGTGGTGGATTGAAGTTGCATCATGCACTTGAACACACCCAGATTGAGGTCAAAGCAAAGCGCTGCATCGACCTGGGACAATCCACGGGTGGTTTTACAGACTGCCTTCTGCAAAGGGGTGCATTGAGTGTGGTGGGCATTGACGTTGGACGGGATCAGTTACACCCCCGTTTGAGAGCACACCATGCTGTGATGGCCATGGAAGGCATCAACCTGTACAAGGTGAATACCACTGAGCTTGAAGAGGAAATCGCTGCGCTGAAACCGGAGTTCATGCCATTTGACATTGCTGTGGCGGATTTGAGCTTTATCTCTCTGCGAAAGGTATTGCCCAATATCGCAAAGCTGATGCCAGCCACATGTGAAGGTTTGTTTTTGGTTAAACCCCAATTTGAAGTTGGACCTGAACATATCGGGAAAAGCGGTTTGGTAAAAAATCTCGACGACCTTATCGCGCAATTGGAAGACGATGTAAAAACTTGCTGCACCCAACTCAACTTGACTGTGAAAGATTTTTTCCACTGCGAGTTGAAAGGGGGCGACGGCAATCAGGAATATTTTGTGTACGCAGCGAAAAATATCGATGTTGCGACAAACCAATAACTCTGTGAATGAAAAGACCATGATGAACATCAGCTTTGAGTTTTTCCCCGCGAAAACAGATGAAGGTGCAGAAAAACTGCGCGCCACGCGTGAAAAACTGTCTGAAAGAAAGCCAGAGTTTTTTTCAGTGACATTTGGGGCGGGTGGCACAACCCAAGACGGAACACTGTCCACCGTGCTTGAGATCAAGGCGGCTGGTGAAGAAGCAGCACCGCATTTGTCATGTGTTGGATCTTCCAAGGAAAAAGTCGCGGCACTGCTAAAGCAGTACAAAGAACACGGAATCAAGCGTATTGTTGCGCTTCGCGGTGACTTGCCCTCGGGCATGTTGGAAACGGGTTCGTTTCGATATGCGAGCGAGTTGGTTGAATTTATTCGACAGGAAACAGGCGATCACTTTTTTATTGAAGTTGCTGCCTATCCCGAAACCCACCCGCAAGCAAAAAGCCCGGCAGCCGATGTGGACGCTTTCGTACACAAAGTCAATTGCGGCGCAAACTCTGCCATTACCCAGTATTTTTTCAATCTGGATGCATTTTTGTACTTCCGGGATCAAGTGCAACACCGCATTTCGATTCCGCTGATTCCTGGCATCATGCCTGTGACCAATTTCAGTCAGCTTGCTCGTTTTTCAGATGCATGTGGTGCGGAAATTCCGCGATGGATGCGCAACCGCCTGCAACATTTCGGCGATGATCGCGAGTCGATTCGAGCATTCGGACTGGAAGTTGTCTCGAACCTGTGTGAACAACTAATCAGGGAAGGCGCACCCGGACTGCACTTCTACACCATGAACAACGCGCAGCCGACCTTGTCCATTCTGGATCAAATCGGTTATTAAGAAGCGCCTGAGCGAGTGAAAATAAACTCTCGCTCAGTGAGCAAATAATCGAGTAACTCGTCGTGTTGTTCTGAGAAGTTATCTTTGGTTTCGGTAATAGCATAAGCCACACCAACAGTGACTGGCTTGGCAGGCATTTGACTCAAGGTTCGATCATACCAACCTGCGCCATATCCGAGACGAGCTCCCGCTCGGTGGAAAGCAAGACAAGGAACAAGCAACACTTCGGGCTGAACCCAGGATTTGGATTTTGGAACTGGAATATTGTATCGGCCAAGCTCCATTTCCATGTCTGGCGCAAACTGCGCAAATTTCAAGAATGGGCCTGTTGGCGACTCACAACACACCGGCAAGGCCCACCGAAAGCCTTTGAGCGCCAAATTATTCATGATGGCGAGTACATTCGGCTCGCCGCGTGTGGGATAGAACAGACCCACAGTGCAAGGCTGGAATGTTTGGAGTAGAGTTATCAGAGATGCCGAAATTTCTTGGCTAAGCGAGTTGATTTCTTCGGGCTGAAGCCGATTTCGATAAGCCATGGCAGTTTGCCGCAATGATTTTTTCATGACAGGAACAATGACAATTTCTCACCACATTTCACGTTGGGTATCGCTACCTTTGCTTGCCTTGGGTGCTATGGCATTTCAACCCGCTTTGGCCAACAAAGAGACGGATGCAGAGTTAATCAAACAGATCAAATCTGCCTATGCAGATGGCGCATACGACAAGTTTAACCGCTTGGTTTCTGAATTGCCGCAAAAAAGCATATTCAGACCCTACGTGGACATCTGGCAGTTTCGCTTTTTTCAGAAGGGGGTGGAGAAACAATTTCCCGATCGAGAAGTGGTGTGGAACAAGTCAGAAATTCTGCCCCTGCTGAACAAACATGACAACAGCTGGCCAGCCGAAACATTGAGACGGGACTGGCTTGAGCAACTGGCACGCACGGCGCAGTGGACTGATTTTGCAGAGCAGCGACAACACTTGCGCTACCGCCCAGACCAGGGTGTTGAGTGTGCTGACTTGATGTACGCCGCAGAGCAGGGACAGTTGGTGAGATACAAACTGGATGCTGTGGTGAGTTTTGATAAACGCCTGCCTAAAACATGTCGGGTTCTTTTGAAAAACCTGTACAAACTGGGCGGTGTAAGTGCGCAAGACCTGGATCGACATGTGCTGCAAATGGTGGCATCCAACCAGCTGACCAACGCAGTCAAGTTTGTTGACGAATTCGAAGACACCGCTTGGGGAAAGACGATCAGCAGCACTGCGCTGCGCGAGGCGATTTTCAATCCTGACAAATATCTGAAATCGTCAGGTCAAAAAGCCGACACAGACCTCTACTTGACTGGCGCGCTGGCCAGAAAAGCAGTGGAAGACTATGAGCGTGTTGCGCGACAAATGACTGAAAATTATCAGGGCAAACTTTCACCCAGCTCTGAACAATGGCTTTGGGCGCATGTGGGCTACCGTGCCGGTCTGGTCTGGGACAGAAACGCACTCACTTACTTCAAGCGCAGCAAACCTGAAGTAATGAGCCAGGAACAACAAGAGTGGAAGGTGCGCTCGGCGCTGCTTCTTGAGGACTGGAATGCAGTGCTCCAGGCTTCCAACGAGATGAGTCCGAATGTGAAGGAGGACAGGGCTTGGACCTATTGGCGAGGACGCGCGCTGGCCCAGTCAGGCAAGTTGGTTGAAGCACGACAAGAATGGGTCAAAGCCAGCAGTCCATTCTCTTTCTACGGAAAACTGGCCCATGAAGAACTAGGCGACTCAGTCACGGCCCCGAAGCGCCCCGAATTGTTAAGCGCAGCCGAGTTGGACTGGGCAAAAAAACACCCGGGATTGTTGCGTGCACTCGCACTTTACGATGCGGGCCTGCGCACCGAGGGTTTCTGGGAATTCAATCTACAAGTTGCACAAATGAACGACAGGCAGTTGCTCGCTGCCGCGACTTGGGCTGAACGCAATCAACTCTACGACCGGGCAATTGCAGCAGCAGACAGAACCGAGATTGAACACGACTTGGGTTTAAGGTACCTGACGCCATTCCGCGAGAACATGCGGGCGAAAACCAGGGAAATTGGCGTGGATGAATCCTGGGTATACGGCTTGATTCGCCAGGAATCCCGCTTTGTGACCATTGCGCGTTCTGGCGTAGGAGCCAGTGGCTTAATGCAAGTCATGCCCGCTACAGCCAAGTATGTGGCGAAGAAAATCGGCATGTCCGACTTCAAGCCTGCTGACATTACCGAAATTGAGACCAACCTGACTTTGGGCACCAGCTACCTGAAAATGGTATTTGAGCAACATGACCAATCACCTGTGCTTGCTTCTGCGGGTTACAACGCGGGCCCAAGCCGCCCTGCCCTGTGGAAACGTCGCTTGGGCGACCGGAAGATTGAAGGGGCTATTTTTGCGGAATTGATCCCGTTTGACGAAACACGCGGTTACGTAAAGAACGTAATGTCCAACACCGTGGCTTATTCCTTGCTGTTGAACAATGCCTCGATCCCTTTGAAACAAAGACTGGGTATCATCTACGGATCCAAGTAATCAGGTGAATGCTGTTTCTATGAGTAAAACAAAAAACGTATTGGTGATCGGTGGTTCGGGGTTTCTGGGCCAAGCCGTTTGTAATCAACTGGCCAAAGCCGGTTACCGAATTACCGTGCCCACGCGCCGCTATGACAGGGCAAAGCATCTGCTGACCCTGCCAACATGCCAAATTATTGAAGCAAATATTCATGATCGCGCCACACTGGGTCGCCTTGTGTCGGGGCAAGACATTGTCGTGAATTTGCTTGGTGTGCTACACAGCAAACCGGGCAAACCTTACGGCCAAAACTTTCGGGTCAACCATGTTGAATTTCCCAAAGCCTTGTGCACCGCCATGTCCAAGCATGGTGCCAAACGGATTGTTCACATTAGTGCCTTGGGTGTGGGTGTGCAAAACCCGGCACCGTCCATGTACTTGCGCTCCAAAACCGACGGCGAAGCTGTAGTCAAAGACAGCGGACTGGCCTGGACAATTCTTCGCCCCTCGGTGGTGTTTGGTCGTGAGGACAAGTTTCTGAATACATTCGCCTCACTGGCAAAGATCGCGCCCTTCATTCCATTGGCCGGTGCTGATGCACGCTTCCAGCCAGTTTCGGTCAGTGATGTGGCCAAAGCCGTGTTTGCATGTGTGGAAGATCAAGGCAAAGACACCCTGCACAACACCTATGATTTGGTGGGTACCGAGATTTTCACCTTGAAAGAGTTAGTTAAGCTTTCAGCCCGCGCTGTTGGAAAAAACCCGCTGGTATTTGGTATTCCTGACGTTGCTGCGAAGGCTCAAGCGTTTTTGATGGAACTGGCACCTGGTGAGCCACTGATGAGTCGAGACAACGTCGACTCCATGAAAATCGACAATATTCGAACCTCGGGCAGAACTTTCCCTCTGCCAAGCTACGAATGCTTGTCGGTAGTTGCCCATGAATACCTCAGAGCCAAGCACTTGCCCTCTGATCTGGATGAATTTAGGACTCGGGCTCACCGGCAAGACTAGCCCTTAAGCCTTGATTCGTCGTACAATTTCGCTTTGCACAACGCAGCCGCACGTCGACCGATTGGCTGCGTTTGTTTTTAGAATCCGCGTTTTGCCTGAACACTGCTGATAGAGAGTTTTAACGTGACAGACCACTTAATGAAAACTTACGCCCGCCAACCCATTGCTTTCACTCATGGTGATGGCGCCTGGATGTGGTCAACTGATGGCAAAAGGTATCTGGATGGCTTGTCCGGTATCGCAGTGAATGGTTTGGGCCACAATCACCCCAAGCTGGTGAAAGCCATTTCCGAGCAGGCAGGCAAACTGATTCACACCTCGAATTTGTACGGCGTGGTTGAGCAATCAAATCTTGCTGATCGCCTGTGCGAAATTTCAGGCATGGATGAGGCTTTCTTTTGTAACTCGGGCGCTGAAGCGAACGAGGCGGCCATCAAACTGGCCAAATATTTTGGTCACAAGAAGGGCATTGAAAACGCAAAGATTATTGTGATGGAACGCGCTTGGCACGGCCGTACCTTGGCCACGCTGGCTGCCACGGATAGCCCCAAGGCCAAGATTGGGTTTGGCGACCTGCCGAGCGGGTTTGTACGCGTACCCTACAAAAACTTCGCAGCAATTGAACAGGCGGCAGACGACAACCCCGAAATCCAGGCCGTTCTACTGGAAGTTTTGCAGGGCGAAGGCGGTATCAATGTGGCCGATACCGAGTATTTACAGGCCCTGCGCAAGTTGTGTACCGCCAAAGGCTGGCTGTTGATGATCGACGAAGTGCAAAGTGGTATTGGCCGCACTGGCAAGTGGTTTGGTTACCAGCATGCAGGCATTCAGCCCGATGTAATCACCTTGGCCAAGGGTTTGGGTTCGGGCGTGCCAATTGGCGCGTGCCTGGCCTGGGGCCCTGCCGCAGGCGTATTTACACCTGGAACCCATGGCACCACATTCGGTGGCGGCCCCTTGGTGTCAGCGGCTGCCTTGGCAACCATTGAAATCATGGAAGAAGAGGGTTTGCTGGCGCATGCCGAGCAAATGGGACAGCTCATTCGGGCCATTTTGTCGCGTGAGCTGGCTGGCATTGCTGGCGTAAAAGATATTCGCGGCCGCGGCCTCATGGTGGGTATTGAATTGTGGAAGCCTTGTGGCGAACTGGTTGCGATTGCGCGCGACAAAGGTTTGATCATTAACGTGACCCGAGACAATGTGGTGCGCCTGTTGCCGCCACTGGTGATTAAAAAAGAAGAAGCAGAGACGCTGGCCATGGAATTGGCCCCTTTAATTAAAGCGTTTCTTGAACAATCCGCATAAGGAGGAGCCGGCCTGCCAGGCAAGCCGGTCTACAAAAATGCCTATCAAACATTTTTTGCAGTTCAACGATATCAGCAAAGACGAGTTCGATTACTTGATGCAGTCGTCTCGCGATGTGAAAGCGAGGTTCAAGCGTTACGAGCCCTACTACCCGCTGCAAGACCGTACCTTGGTCATGATTTTCGAGAAGGCATCCACACGCACACGGCTTAGCTTTGAAGCGGGCATGCACCAGTTGGGCGGTTCAGCCATTTACCTGAACACCAAAGATTCGCAATTGGGTCGCGGTGAGCCAGTTGAGGATGCGGCACAGGTTATTTCACGCATGTGCGACATCGTGATGATTCGTACCTACGAGCAGGAAATTATTGAGCGCTTTGCGGCCAACAGCCGAGTACCGGTCATCAATGGCTTGACCAATGAATACCACCCTTGCCAAATTTTGGCGGACATTTTTACATTCATTGAACACCGCGGCAGCATTCAAGGCAAAACAGTGGCATGGGTAGGCGATGGTAACAACATGTGCGCCACTTGGTTGCAAGCAGCAGAATTGCTGGATTTCAAAGTAAATATCTCGACGCCCAGCGACTACAACATCGACCCCGCGAAAACCAATATCAAGGGTACTCACCACGAGTGGTTTGAAGACCCAATGGACGCCTGCAAAGGCGCTAACCTGGTGACCACCGATGTTTGGACCAGCATGGGCTTCGAGAATGAAAACAAAGCGCGCCGCCGCGCGTTTGCCGATTTTCAGGTAGACACCGAGATGATGGATGTGGCCAACCCGGAGGCCCTGTTCATGCATTGCCTGCCGGCCCACCGTGGCGAGGAAGTGGCGGCCGAAGTGATTGACGGACCGAAAAGCGTGGTATGGGACGAGGCGGAGAACCGCCTGCACACGCAAAAAGCCCTGATGGAATTCCTTTTGTTGGGCCGCAAGTAAGCGGACCTTTAACAACCCTTTTTGAATCGAGAACCATGAGCGACATCAACAAAGTAGTACTCGCCTATTCCGGCGGTTTGGACACCTCAGTCATCCTGAAATGGCTGCAAGACACCTATGGTTGCGAAATAGTGACCTTCACTGCCGACCTGGGTCAGGGTGAAGAACTTGAACCCGCGCGCCAAAAAGCACTGAAGTTCGGTATCAAGCCCGAGAATATTTATATTGACGACGTACGTGAGGAATTCGTACGCGATTTCGTGTTCCCCATGTTCCGCGCCAACACCGTGTATGAGGGTGAATACTTGCTAGGCACGTCGATTGCCCGCCCCTTGATCGCCAAACGACTAATCGATATTGCGCGTGAAACCGGCGCAGATGCCATTTCACACGGCGCAACAGGCAAGGGCAATGATCAGGTTCGTTTTGAGCTGGGCGCTTACGCACTGATGCCTGGCGTGAAAATCATCGCCCCGTGGCGCGAATGGGATTTACTGAGCCGCGAAAAGCTTCTGAAGTACGCCGAAGACGCGGGTATTGAAATCGACATGAAGCACAAGAAAGGCGGAGCGCCCTATTCCATGGACGCCAACCTGCTTCACATCAGCTTTGAAGGCCGTCATCTGGAGAACCCCAGTGCGGAAGCCGAAGAGGCCATGTGGCGCTGGACGGTCAGCCCCGAAGCGGCACCCGATGAAGCCGAGTACTTGGACATTGAATACGAAAAAGGCGATATTGTTGCACTGAATGGCAAGAAAATGAGCCCCGCAACCGTGCTGACCGAGCTGAACCGATTGGGTGGCAAACACGGGATCGGCCGCCTTGACCTGGTGGAAAACCGCTACGTGGGCATGAAGAGCCGCGGCTGCTATGAAACGCCCGGCGGTACCATTATGCTGAAAGCGCACCGCGCCATTGAATCAATTACCTTGGACCGTGAAGTGGCCCACCTGAAAGACGATTTGATGCCCCGCTACGCCAGCATGATATACAACGGCTACTGGTGGGCACCAGAACGTGTGGCTCTGCAAACCCTGATCGACCACACTCAAAATACTGTGAATGGCTGGGTACGCGTGAAATTGTACAAAGGCAATGTGATTGTGGTGGCCCGTGATTCAAAAACAGATTCACTGTTTGACCAGAATATTGCAACCTTTGACGAAGACGGTGGCGCTTACAACCAGGCCGACGCAGGTGGTTTCATCAAATTGAATGCCCTGCGCATGCGAATTGCAGCCAATGCCAAACTAAAACGCGGCTGAGCAATTCACTTGTCGTGAATCAGGTTTGAAAACCGCCACCCACAAGGTGGCGGTTTTTTTATGCCTGCGAATTTGACCCTGAATGGAACATTGCTGGAGCAAGGGCCACTCAGCTGAAGTAGGGTTCTTAATTCAAAAGCGCATATGCACTTCAAAAAACTGATGTTTTCCGCCATTCTGATTGCATTCGGCTTGACTGTCACCTCAACTACAGCTGCGGCTGTGACACATTTTGCTGACCTTGGTTTTGCCGCACACCCCAACTCTGTGATGGCTGAAATCGGAAAACCGGTCACGTTGTCAGTATTGATCAAGGGACCCGTCAAATCAATTCAATGGCGGCTAAACCGCGTGCCCATAGCCGGCGCAACACAGCAAAGTTTCGAAATTGCCTCAGTGGAAAAGAAAATTGACCCTGATGAATATGATGTAGTGATTCAAGATGCATTTGGCAACAGCGTAACCAGCGAAAAAGCCGTTGTGGCGGGACTTGAGCCTGATTCGAATCAACTGCTCATTGAATCAAGACGAGTCGAATCGCTGAAACTTCAATCCATTTTCAATTTGGTGCATCTGTTTGATCAAGTATCTGCCCGAATCTCGGAACCCTTGCCAATTTGGGACATGCGCAAATCAGCAGTATCCATGTATTTCGACGGTTGTCACGACAAAGTAAAAGCTGAGCTGGTCACACCGGTGCGCAATGCTGAATCTCTTCATGAGGCCATGAAACTGGAAATGAATTCCTGCTTCATTCAAAGAACCGATGGACTGGGAAACGACATGGGGGCGCTGGTGAGCGGCACCTTCATTCAGTCCAGAAAAGTCGACAAACAAAATAACAAAGATATTCGCAAGCTAGAGAAATTCGCGAAAAACCTGAAACTCAGCTTTCCCCATGCGAGTCAGAAAAAAAGAGCCACACTCGACTTTGATATTGTTCTGGATGGGAAACTGGTGCGAACCACTGAATTCGAGCAATCCAACACCAAAAACATGAGGATCAAAGAGGAATACTCGTGGAGCAAAGGCACACGAATCGAAAATCCTCAGTCCGGGGTAAAAGCTGTCTTTGTCTCCGGCAGCTATGTAAAAGAAAACTTCGGGTATCTCGAACACCAGCAATTTTACCCAAGCAGGGAAACCGAATTTTTCAACAAACTGAGAATCAAAATTGGCAATGACGATGTGCTAATTCATGGTTTGGTCAACAAGGTGACTGACGGCGACACAATTCATCGGTCTGGCAATTTCAACCTGCATATCAACGGCAAACTGGCACTGAGTGCCCCAAGCGAAATAGCTTCCCTGCTCACATTTACCGGAAATTTGCCAATTTCACCAAAGCTCAACGGCTTTTTTATCAATGATCATATGCCTGGTGTGATCGCCTCTGAGAAGCCCGGGATCAAATTGGGCTCTGGCTCAATTAACACACCGTACTTGCGCTGAACACTGGATTGCACATGCTGAACCAGTTGCAACAAGTCACTGCCACTTCCCTGCCCCAAGTTCACCAGAATCAGGGCTTGCCTGCTGTAAACACCTACACCACCCAGCACATGCCCCTTCAAACCACATTGTTCAATCAACCACCCGGCCGCTAACTTCACCTGGCCATCATCTGTTGGGTAATTAACCAAATTTGGAAACCGCTGAACAAGGGCCTTGGCCTGTGCAGCGCCAACAATCGGATTCTTGAAAAAACTGCCGCTGTTACCCAATACGGCTGGGTCTGGCAGCTTTTGTGTACGTATGGCACTTACCGCTTTCAACAGATTCACGGGGGTCACTGATCCCAATTCAGCCACACGCTGAGCCACATCCCCATACCCCAATACAGGCTGCCACTGCACGGGTAAGGAAAAATCTACTGCCGTGATCACATATCGACCCTGCGCAGCATGCTTGAAAACACTGTCACGGTATGCAAACTCGCATTCATCCAGATTGAAAATGCATTCCTTTTGAACATCCAGATCAAATGCGTGCACCGCTGAAACGCGGTCCTTGAGTTCAACGCCGTAGGCTCCAATATTCTGAACAGGGCTTGCACCCACACAACCGGGAATCAGGGCGAGGTTTTCCAGCCCGCCCCAGCCCATGGCCACAGTCCACTCGACTGTTTGGTGCCAGTTTTCGCCAGCCCATACCCGCACATGGTGACAAACACCGTCGCAGCCCAAATACCGTCGCCCTTTCAAGGCAACTTTCCAAACCGTTGCGTCCACCAGTGGGCTGGTAAACACTGTGTTGCTGCCCTCGCCCAGCAACAAAAATGGCTGGCCTTCTTGCCGGGCGCGAGCAAAAGCCAGCAAATCGGACTGACCGCCCAATAAACGCAACTCGCGGGCACGGGCTGGTAAACCAAAGGTATGCAAGGGTTGCAGATCAACGCTGTGGGTGGCAGTGAGGGCTGACATAGGGAGTGGTCTAGCGATTACAATGAGGCATTATGCTTGAAGGAATGAACTATGCCGTCTTTTGATGTGGTCTGCAAACCAGACTTGATCGAATTGCGCAACGCGGTCGATCAGGTGAACAAGGAAATTGGTACCCGCTTTGATTTCAAGGGGTCTGATTCCAAAGTTGAATTGAACGAGAACACCATCATGGTGTATGCCGACGATGACTTCAAATTGGAGCAGGTCGCCGAGATTATTCGCAACAAATGTGCAAAGCGCAACGTAGATGTACGCTTTCTGACATTTGACAAAAAAGAAAAGATCTCTGGCGACAAGATCAAGCAAACCGTGACGGTTAAAAACGGATTGGACAAGGACCTGGCCAAGCAGGTTGTGAAAGAAATCAAAGACAGCAAAATGAAAGTACAGGCCAGTATTCAAGGCGATACTGTGCGCATTCAAGGCGCAAAGCGCGATGATTTGCAAAGTGCAATTGCCTTGCTGAAACAGAAAGTGACTGAGACACCTTTGGGTTTCGAAAACTTCCGCGACTAAACAACCTCAAAGGACATGCCATGAGCGCAGACCATTCACACGATCACGATCATGAACACGGCCCGGATTGCGGCCACAACCACGATGTGGTGTACAACAAAGTAGTAAAGGCCAACCACAAGGTGGCCGCCGTATTGCTCCGCAATGCAAAAACCATTGAACTGACTTTTGATGAACGCCAGGAAGTACCCCACGATGTGAAAGCCACCGACGGCAGTACCCTGATTTGCCACTTGCACGACACCGTGGAGGTGGGCGACAAACTGGTGTCAAACACCAATGAATGGGCGATTGTGGCGGCTGCTCAAGAAGAACTGTTTGAAGTGATACGCGGCCAGAAAGGCTTCGAAGAATTTCTGCATGTAGCAGGCCTTAACTTTTGGCCGGTGCAATTAAATGAAAAAGGCGCGCGTGTTGTGGCGAGCCATGAATGCATGCACATGCTGGAGCATTTTGAGTTGAAATTCAGCACACTGACCGCACCCATGCTGGAAATTGTGGTGCCAGAACTGAAACACCACGATTGCTGTGACCACGACCATGGGCATGGTCACGATCATGGGCACTCGCATGCGCATGAACACAAGCATGGTCCGGATTGCGGCCACGACCACTAAGCAACAACACCTAGCAGCAACATTGCAGCAAGAGGATTTCCAGGCATGAGAGACGCACAAGCACCCATCACCTTTTATCGCGAGGACTACACCGCGCCGAACTACAAAATCAGTCGCACTGATTTGACGTTCACGCTGAACCCTTCGCGCACCAAGGTGGCAAGTCGCCTGGAATTTGAAGTGTGGGACCATTCAAACCCTGACAACCTTCCACTTGAACTGGATGGGGAAGACCTTGAGCTGGATCAGGTGTTGCTCAATGGTGAAAAGCTGGACGCCACTCGCTACACTCAAAGCCACACGGGCCTGACCATTCACAACCCTGGTCGCGAAGGCGTTCTGGAAATTACCGTTTACATTCAACCCGACCAAAACACCCGGCTTGAAGGTTTGTATGTGTCCAACGGCAATTTTTTCACGCAATGCGAAGCCCAGGGTTTCAGGCGCATTACTTATTTTTCTGATCGCCCGGATGTTCTTAGCCAATTCACAGTCACGCTGATTGCCAACGAGGCCACGCACCCGGTCAGTTTGTCCAATGGCAACTTGATTGAAGAAAAGAAACTGGGCGAAGGCTTGCACATGACTCGCTGGGAAGACCCATTTCCCAAGCCTGCTTACCTGTTTGCCTTGGTGGCCGGTCGCTTTGTGTGCCAGGAAGAAACAGTGAAAAAAGGCAACGGCAAGCCAGCATTGTTGCAAGTCTGGGTTGAGCCAGGCAACCTGGATAAAACCGACTTTGCCATGCAAAGCTTGAAGAAGTCGATTGACTGGGACCGTGAACGGTTTGGCCTTGAACTGGATTTGGACCGCTTCATGATTGTGGCGACCGCCGATTTCAATATGGGCGCCATGGAAAACAAGGGCTTGAATATTTTCAACACCAAGTTCGTTTTTGCCAATCCAGAATTGGCTACAGATGTTGATTTCGAAAATGTTGAAAGCGTGGTCGGCCACGAGTACTTTCACAACTGGACAGGCAACCGGGTAACCTGCCGGGACTGGTTTCAACTCTCGTTAAAAGAAGGCTTGACTGTATTTCGCGACCAGGAGTTTTCCGCAGACATGATGGCCGAAGGGCTGGATGAAGTACAGGCAGATTCTGCACGCGCGGTGAAACGAATTGAAGATGTAAAGGTGCTTCGCGCCGCACAGTTTCCGGAGGATGCCGGCCCAATGGCGCATCCCATACGACCCGACAGTTATCAGGAAATCAATAATTTTTACACCGTGACGGTGTATGAAAAAGGCGCTGAAGTTATTCGCATGCAGCACACCCTCCTGGGCGAACAATTGTTTCAGCGCGGGATGCAAATTTATTTTGAACGTCACGACGGCCAAGCTGTGACCTGTGAAGATTTTGTCGGCGCCATGGAAACCGCCCTGCAGGAAGCCCACCCGGAACTGGATTTGAAGCAGTTTCGCCATTGGTATTCACAGGCAGGAACCCCAGAGGTATCGGCAAGCTGGACGCAAACCAACGGCCAACTGGTATTGACCTTGAAGCAAAACTGCCGCCCTACGCCAGGCCAAGCGATCAAACCCGCCTTTCACATTCCTGTGAAATTGGGTTTTGTAGAAAAAGCCAGTGGTCGCGATGTGCCCTTGCAGCTGGAAAGCAATACGAATGCGCTACATGGCGATGTACTTGACTTTACCGAATCCACGCAGACATTCGTGTTCACTGGCTTGGACAAACCGGTGGTGCCCTCGCTGCTTCGCAGCTTCTCCGCACCCGTTATTTTACAATCCGCGCACACTACGGATGACCTTATCTTTTTGGCGGGTCACGACAACGACCCATTCAACCGTTGGGATGCCTGCCAAAAAATTTACGGCGAAGCCATTCTGGACATTTACCTTCAGCGCGGGCTTACCGATGGCGCAAACACCCAGGCCGCCGTGCAAATTGTGGAAAACTTGCTGAAAGACAAACAGTTGTCTGACGGCTTTTTGGCTTTGGCCTTGCAATTGCCCAGTGAGGGAACACTGCTTGAGGCATTTGACGGACTGGTAGACCCAGTTGCGATGCATTTTGCACGTACCACCTTGCGCGATTTGTTGGCATGTACTTTCGGGGCAGACTTCAAGGCGATCTACGATGCACGCAATTTAACAGGGCAGCCCTACAGCTACAACGCGGTGGCCGCCAGCCAGCGTGCCTTGAAAAATGTGGCGTTGGCCTATTTGGTGGCCGCAGGCGCGGACGAAGAACTGAATGTAGCGAAGGCTCAATATGCGGCCTCCAACAACATGACGGACAGAATGGCGGCGCTTAGCAATATTGTGCACAACGGACCAGGCAACCCGCCTGAATTGGCCGAATTTTTTGAACGCTTCAACAATGAAGCGCTGGCCGTGGACAAATGGTTCATGCTGCAGGCCACCGTACCTGCCAGCAATGAAAACGTGAACACTTTGCAAACAATGCGTGAACTGCTGAAGCACCCTTCATTCACCCTGAAGAACCCAAATCGCGCTCGCTCCCTTTTGGCTGCTTTTGCATTGCAAAACCCAAGTGTGTTTCACTCACATTCAGGTGATGGTTATGCCCTGTGGGCCGACCTTGTGATTGAGTTGAACACCATTAACCCACAAGTAGCAGCGCGCATGGCACGTGGGCTGGACCGCTGGACCAAACTGGTGCCAGCACTGCAGGAAAAAGCACACAAACAACTTGAACGTGTACTGGACACAGACAAGTTGTCGCCAGATGTTCGCGAAGTGATCGGCAAAGCGCTGGACGCGGCCACCCATTGATTTTGAATTGAACAGAGGACAACGATGAGTATGAATTTGGCGCAATACCTTGAACACCACGCAGATGCGCACATGGGTGTGTTGATCTCGGCCATTGCCGATGTGTCGCAATCCATTTCCGCCGCGGTTCACAAAGGAGCACTGGGCGGCGTATTGGGTAGTGCAGGTTCAGAAAACGTGCAAGGCGAAACCCAGAAAAAGCTCGACATCATCGCCAATGACATGATTCTGGATGCGCTTGCTGCAACCGGCGTAGTGGCGGGTATGGCCTCTGAGGAACTGGACGACTGCTCACCTGTACCCGGGCATTCGGATCGCCCGTTCCTGGTACTGTTCGACCCGCTGGATGGCTCCAGCAATATCGACGTGAACGTGTCGATCGGCACCATTTTCTCGGTTCTTCCCAATCCTGATGTTGGTGAAATTACCAACGAAAGCTTCCTGCAACCTGGCACCGAGCAACTGGCTGCGGGTTACGTGGTGTACGGCCCCCAAACGTCGCTGGTACTGACATTTGGCCGGGGCGTAGTGGCGTTTACACTCGACCGTGAGGCTGGCCAGTACATCCAAACCAGCGAAAGTATGGATGTGCCCGAAGACACCAAAGAATTCGCCATCAATATGTCGAATCAGCGTCACTGGTATAAACCAGTGCAGCGTTACATCGCTGAATTGCTGGAGGGAAAAACCGGCGTGCGTGGCAAGGACTTCAACATGCGATGGATTGCCTCCATGGTGGCCGATGTGCACCGAGTGTTGACCCGGGGAGGTATTTTCATGTACCCCAAAGACCTGCGCGACCCCAACAAGCCTGGCAAGCTGCGCCTGATGTATGAGGCCAACCCGATGAGTATGCTGGTGGAGCAAGCTGGCGGCAAAAGCTTCGATGCGACCCAGCGTATTCTAGACATACAGCCGACCGATTTACACCAACGCTGCGCGGTGATGCTGGGCTCGGCCAATGAAGTACAACGAGTCAGTGATTATCACAAGGATTAACTCAGCTTCGTTTGCTGGCTGATTGCCAAACTTAGTTGCCGAACTTAGTTGCCAAACTTGGCGAATTCACGCTCAGCGTCGGCTTTGCGTTTGTATTCGCGTTGTTTGGCATCAATTTCAGCCAACAGATAATAATTATCCCTCGCATACCGTTTGGCAATTTCAGCCTGTTCAATTGCTGGCAAATAGGCTTGACGTGCGTTGTAAGACTGAGCCAGAGCCATGTGGTGTTCCGCCGGCTTTCGCAAAGCCAAAGCACTTTGGGCGAGCAGATCAAAAACCTCAGGCACAGAGCGATAGGCCTGCGAAAGTTCTTTCAGGTATGCATCTGATTCCGCAAATAAACCCAAACGCTGTAAGCCCTCGGCATACAGCAGACGAACTGACATTTCACTTCTAAATTCATTTCGCAGGGAAGTCAGTTGCCCAAGCGTGACCTTTTCCTGCGCATTCAAGGCCGAGCGCTCCCGTACAGGACGCTGGTCCATGGGTGCAGAGGCCAATGGCAAGCTTACATCCATGGCCATTCTCATGCGCTGACTTTGAAGCAGCAAGGGCACCTCGGTTTTCTTGACCACAGACTGCCCGGATTTAAACAAATCGATGGCCTTTTCACTGGCCGCAAGGGCCTCCTGCTTTCGCCCCATGGAATTCAAGACCAGCGAACGGCCGTACATTAACGCCACTGGATCTTTGATACCCTCTTGCTCATTGGGTGATTCAAAAGTTCGCAAACGGTCTGCCAACTGTTGGTTGCTTCGTTCCGCAAACACAATGGACTTGACCCGGATCAGCTCAAATTCCAGGCTTGACTGATTTTGACTTCGATTCGAGCTGCTTTCCAAACCAGCCCGGTTACGAATGTCGGCAATTCGCTCGGTGGTTAGCGGGTGAGTACGCAAATAGGAAGGCGCATTGTTTTCATAAAGACGAGATGCTGTTTGCAAACGTCCAAAAAAATCCACCATGCCCTGAGTATCAAAACCGGCTTGCTGAAGAGTCAAAAACCCAACCCGATCCGCCTCCCGTTCCGCATCGCGAGAAAAGGACAATTGCTGATCAATGGAGTAACCAGCGCCTGCTGCCATGAGGCCAGAAGCTGCTTGTGGATTGGAACCCGCCACCAGCAATGCGGCAATCATGGCCGCAGTGGCGACGAGACTGGTTTGCTTTTGTTGCCCAAAACGGCGCGCAATGTGGCGCTGGGTCACGTGCCCCACCTCGTGCGCCAACACGGAGGCCAATTCGGATTCAGTTTGGGACGCCGCAATTAACCCTGTGTGCACGCCAATGTAGCCACCCGGCATGGCGAACGCATTCACCGATTTGTCGGTGACCAGAAAAAACTCAAAGTTGGATGGAGATTCCGAGGCAGCCTGAACGATTGTGTTGCCCAAGCGGCTGATGTAGGCCGTAATTTCCAGGTCGGTGTTGACCGCGCCAAAAGCCCGATAATCCTTCATGATCAGGGCCCCCAGTCGGCGCTCATCCTGAACAGAAAGCTCGGCCCCACCCGCATCGCCCAGGCTTGGCAAGTTATTCAAGCCATCCGCATGCGCGATCGGCGACAACATGGAAGACAGCAGCAGGGTACTGCACAGCACACTCGCAACACTTTTCCGAAAATCAAGACGCATCATGGGCTTTTTACGGTGGTAGTCTGGGTATGATAGCGCGATGAAAAACAAGTTCAATCAACTTCGGGCGTAGCACGGCTTTTCCTTGGGTAAATTTAGGTAAACGCCTGGCAGGCAATGCGACCAGCACCTATGAAGTTAGGACAATCAGTCAGCAGGGGATTAATACAATGAACGGACTTACGCACTTTGACCAAGAAGGCAATGCACACATGGTCGATGTGGGCGGTAAAACCGAAACCGAACGCAAAGCCGTTGCCACGGGCACCATTCAGCTGGGGCATGAGGCCTACGCTGTTTTAAAAGCGGGAACCGCCAAGAAAGGCGATGTGTTGGGGGTCGCCAGAATTGCCGCGATACAGGGGGCAAAACGCACCTCTGATCTTATTCCATTGTGTCACCCACTTCCACTGACTCGACTGGCAGTTGAATTTGAACTAAACGATGAACTGTGCGAGGTTCATTGCACCTGCACCGCGCAAACCGTGGGCAAAACAGGGGTAGAAATGGAAGCCCTGACCGGTGTTCAGGTAGGGCTTCTCACCATTTACGACATGCTTAAAGCGATTGACAAAGGCATGGTCATGACTCAAACCAGACTCGTCGAGAAACGCGGCGGCAAAAGTGATTTCAGTCGGTAAATCTTAGTTAATGTTGTTGTTGCGGCAAGCTGCGGGTAAGTAACGCCGGAACTCAGCCGTAACATTGGTGACGCAACGCCATTCACCTACCGGCTGTAATGGATTTTCATGCCTTGCGCCGCCGGTGAATGGAATCAAGGCAATAAAATTGTTCTGACCTATGCCCGCAGCTACCGTATCGGCCTGAAATGTGACTTGAATTCTACCGTTCGTGCCAACAGTCAGTTGACGTGCGTACTGACTTTGCGCGGCCACGTTGGACTGGCAACCCGCATCGCTGGCATTGGCCGGCCATGCATTCGTCGTGGCTGTGAATTCAATAATGCCAGCCTTGCAAGACTGGGCAATATTCATTAACTCTGTGACTTTGGAGCGATTCAGGTAATCCTGAAACGCCGGGATTGCAATTGCAGACAGCACGCCAATAATCGCAATGCCAATCATTAGTTCAATCAGGGTAAAACCCTTTGAAACCTTACTTCGGGTAACAGTTCTTGGCGTATTCATCGTCGCATTCCTCACATCGAAAAGTGGTGTTGAGAAACCATTCTTCGGTGTTCAGCCTGCGTGAAGTACCCCCGCTAGGGTTAAAAAGAAAAACCCCACCATTCTGAGTGAATGGTGGGGTTTTAATGACTTACGTCTTGACTACTCAGGCCCCGATTGCCTTCTTTAACAATTGCCCCATCACGGAGGGGTCTTTGGTCACAGTAATACCGCACTCTTCCATAATGGCCAGCTTCTCCTGAGCTGTACCTTTACCGCCAGAGATGATGGCGCCAGCATGGCCCATGCGCTTTCCGGGGGGCGCTGTTACACCAGCAATGAAACCAACCACGGGCTTCTTCATGTTGTCCTTCACCCACAAGGCAGCTTCTTCTTCATCGCTACCACCAATTTCACCAATCATGACCACGGCATCGGTGTCGGGATCGTCATTGAACATTCGCATCACGTCGATGTGCTTCAGCCCGTTCACGGGGTCACCACCAATACCCACTGCGGTGGACTGACCCAAGCCCAACTCACTCAACTGGCCCACTGCTTCATAGGTTAGGGTACCGGAGCGAGACACCACACCAATACGTCCCTTTTTGTGAATGTGGCCGGGCATGATGCCAATCTTGATTTCATCTGGCGTAATTACGCCTGGGCAGTTTGGACCCACCACGATGGTTTTGCGACCCTCCCTACGCATGCGATCACGCACCTCGATCATGTCACGGACGGGAATACCTTCAGTGATACAAATCACCAAATCCAGATCAGCTTCTACAGCCTCCCAAATGGCAGCCGCAGCAAAGGGGGGAGGAACGTAAATCACGGATGCGTTGGCACCGGTCTGTTTTTTGGCATCGGCCACCGTGCCGTAAATTGGCACACCTTCAAAATCTTCGCCAGCTTTCTTGGGGTTTACACCTGCAACAAAGCAGTTCTTGCCATTGGCATATTCACGGCACATGCGTGTGTGAAACTGACCAGTTTTACCAGTAATACCCTGGGTAATTACCTTGGTGTCTTTGTTAATGAGAATAGACATTGTGAAAATCCTTTTTCGTGTTGAATGGCTGTCAAATGTGGAGCACCGGGCGCTTAAGCGCCCTTGGTTGCAGCCACCACTTTTTGCGCAGCCTCGCCCATGGTGTTCGCTGCAATGATTGGCAAACCAGATTCAGCCAAAATTTTCTTGCCCAAATCTTCGTTCGTACCTTTCATACGCACAACCAGAGGAACCGACAAACCCACTGCCTTCGATGCAGCCACCACGCCATCTGCAATCACGTCACAACGCATGATGCCGCCAAAAATATTCACCAAAATGGCTTTCAGGTTGGGATTTTTCAACATAATTTTGAAAGCTTCTGTCACTTTCTCGGTGGTGGCACCGCCGCCCACATCCAGGAAGTTGGCAGGCTCGCCACCAAACAACTTGATGGTGTCCATGGTGGCCATCGCCAAACCAGCGCCGTTCACCAAGCAACCAATGTTGCCGTCAAGACTGATGTAGCTCAAATCGAATTTGCTCGCTTCGATTTCAGCAGGATCTTCTTCGGCCAGATCCCGCAAGGCCACGATTTCGGGATGACGGTGCAAAGCGTTGGAATCGAAGTTCAGTTTCGCGTCCAGTGCGATGATATCGCCAGAGCCAGTCAAGATCAGTGGGTTAATTTCGGCCAGACTGGCGTCAGTTTCCCAAAACGCTTTGTACAAACCTTGAAACGCCACACGCGCTTTGGCAACAGAACCCGCGGGAATGCCGATTTTCACTGCCAAATCATCGGCCTCTGCGTCTGTCAGCCCTGCAACGGGATCCACGTAAACTTTGTGAATCAGTTCTGGGGTGTGTTCAGCCACTTCTTCAATTTCCATGCCGCCTTCGCTGGATGCCATGACGCAGACCCGCTGGGTAACACGGTCGACCACCATGCCAACGTAGTATTCCTTTTTGATGTCTGCGCCTTCCTCAACCAGCAAACGGCTGACTTTCTGGCCTTCTGGACCTGTTTGATGGGTGATCAACTGCATGCCCAGAATTTGGCTGGCATACGTTTTTACATCGTCCATGCTCTTTGCCACTTTCACGCCACCGCCCTTGCCGCGACCACCTGCATGAATTTGCGCCTTCACAACCCAAACCGGGCCGCCCAGTTTTTCCGCGGCAGCAATTGCCTCGTCAATTGAAAAACAGGGATAGCCGGTAGGCACAGCCACGCCGTACTTCTTCAGAATTTCCTTGCCTTGATACTCGTGAATCTTCATTTGAATTCCTTGCTGGGAAAGTTAATGCAAATCGGCTAGACGCAACAAGGCGGCTGAACTGACAACATTGTAAAGTGGAGAGTGTTTTTTTCGCGTGACAGCGCAAGCGGGTTCTCGGACGTAAAGCCGAGGCAAGGATGAGGCATGCCAGGCATGCTATGAAGGTTTTTATCCATCTCTTTCTTTGCTTCTTGTGTCGTTGAATAACGCTTCGTTATTTAACTAGACTATCACTTCTATGGAAACACATAAGCCGACCGGAATAATATCACGCATTGGATTTGAACTCAGCCAGAATGCGCCGCCAAGCGCGTTCAATGTTGCCAAATTCAAACCCTCGGGCTGAAAGCCCGCGATAAACCTTGGACTTCAAAACCAACAATTGAGCCTGATCAACAGCTGAGTCAACACCCAAAACGCTTTCAAGACTTGAAAGCTGCCTGCGCTTTATCCAGTCATACGCTCTGTCTTCTTCACTGCTCGGGATTTGGGTTTCTGAATCATCGTGCGAAAGCGACTTAAGGTCTCCCAAACCGTGTTGCCCCAATTCGGCGGAAATTGCACGATCCCCAAAAGTTGAGGCACGCCTTCGAAACAGACTCAGTTTGAAACGCTCATCGGATTGAAATTGGTGCGAAGTTGCCCATTCAATGGCCTCTTCTACCTCAGCGGGCTCGTAACCGCGCTGCAACAACTTTGCTCGAAGTTCGGTTTGACTGTGTTCCCTGCGGGCGAGCAAGGCGACAGCCTTGGACTTGGCGGAAACCACGGGCTTGCTAGAGCCCGTAGTACCTCCGAATGAACGCCCATTTGACTTAATAGACGACTTGATTGGTAACTTACTCGGCGTCTTCGACTTCATTCTTCTTTTTGGCAGCAGGTGCGGCTGACGCTTCTTCAAGCAAACGCACACCCAGCTTTTCACGGATTTTGTTCTCGATCTCTGCAGCCATCGCCGGATTGGCTTTCAGGAAATCGCGCGCATTGTCTTTGCCCTGACCAATTTTCTCGCCGTTGTAGGAATACCAAGCGCCAGCCTTGTCGACAAAACCATGCAACACGCCGAGATCAACGACTTCACCCTCTCGGGATGTGCCCTGACCATACAAAATATCGAACTCAGCCTGCTTGAAGGGAGGACTTACCTTGTTCTTGACCACCTTGACGCGAGTTTCGCTGCCGATAACTTCCTCACCCTTCTTGATGGAACCAATTCGGCGAATGTCCAGACGGACCGAGGAGTAAAACTTCAGGGCGTTACCACCAGTTGTGGTTTCAGGGCTGCCAAACATAACCCCGATTTTCATTCGAATTTGGTTGATGAAAATAACCAGGCAATTGGTGCGCTTGATATTGGCAGTTAATTTGCGCAGGGCCTGGCTCATTAAACGGGCTTGAAGACCTGGCAGGGAATCGCCCATGTCGCCTTCAATTTCAGCTTTGGGTGTAAGGGCAGCCACGGAGTCAATAATTACCAGATCAACAGAACCGGAACGAACCAGTGCATCGACAATTTCCAAGGCCTGCTCGCCAGTGTCGGGTTGGGAAATCAACAAGTCAGGCAAGTTAACACCCAACTTGGAAGCATATTGGACATCGAGCGCGTGTTCAGCATCGATAAAAGCACAGGTACCACCCAGTTTTTGCATTTCCGCAATCACTTGCAAGGTCAAGGTGGTTTTACCGGAGGATTCCGGGCCGTAAATTTCGACGACACGACCGCGCGGAAGGCCACCAATGCCCAAAGCAATGTCGAGCCCCAAAGAACCGGTTGAGACCGACTGAATGTCGTCGATGATCTCGTTTTCCCCAAAACGCATGATACTGCCCTTGCCAAACTGCTTTTCGATTTGGCTGAGCGCGGCGGCCAGGGCTTTGACTTTGTCTGAGGATTGGTTTTTGGTTCTGAGATCTTCCATGGTCTGCCTTCAACTGAATTGGGTTGCGATTTCCGAATTATTGCACAGTTTTTACTGTAAATCTATACAGCCTTTTTGAGTGATACTTTTGACAGGATGGTTAACCCGGCTTGTACCGCCTGTTGGCGAACCGCCTCACGATCACCATCAAAAACATGGTGAAAAGCCTCAATCGACTTGTGCCGAACGGCCAAACCAAACCACACCGTGCCAACTGGCTTACCGGCCGAACCACCTCCCGGGCCGGCGATGCCTGACACCGAGAGGCAACAGTCCACACCCAAGGCGATCATTCCACCATTGGCCATTTCCTTGACGCATTCTTCACTGACTGCGCCGTGTTGCTCCAAAGTGGACTCGCGCACATACACCGACTTCATCTTGACCTTGTTTGAATAGGTGATCAGCCCACCTTCAAACCAGTCGCTAGAGCCGGGTAGACTAGTCAATGCCGAGCCAAGCCCGCCCCCCGTACAAGACTCGACCACACCGAGTTTGCCAGCCGATGCATTGAATATGTCTGCAATTTGCAGCAAAAGTGCTTGGTCTGGATTGCTCAAGAGGCTCCCCGTTGAGTGTTTAAAATTGAATTCACTTCAAAAAATACAAATAGACCGCTAAAGCCAACAAGGTCATGAAAGCTGCAACGATGTCATCAAACATTACACCAAAACCATTTTTCCAGTGCCGGTCGAACCAGCGGATCGGGGGCGGTTTTACCATGTCAAAGAACCTGAAAAGAAGCACACACGTCAATTGTTCAATGGGGCTGGAAAAATGATTCGAGGCCACAAACAACACCAGCCAGATCGCAACGATTTCATCCCAGACAATCCCGCCGTGATCGATAACCCCCAGAGCCTTCCCGGTGATCTGGCAAGCCCAGGCACCCGCAATGAAAGCGCCAACAATCACCCAAATCCACTGATTTGCAGCCAGATAGGGATCCAGCCAAACATACAAGAGCCAGCCCATCAATGTACCGAAAGTACCTGGCAAAACCCACGCCAAACCACTGCCAAATCCCAAGGCCAACAAATGCGCGGGATGGGCCAGCATGAAGCGCCAGTTGGGCCTGAAACGGGGTATCGAGCTCAATTCTGGATCTCGGCAAAATGATTAAAGGAACAACTTGACACGCGCTCTCGGCTAGCCCCCTGGGATTGAAGCCAGATACCGCTTCCGGGCTCGATGACGCCGATACAATGCAGACCCACCTTCAAGGATTGTATTGCCTCATGACGATTCGGGTGAGCTGTCCAGCACAATTCGAAATCGTCACCGCCCGCCAAGGTTTGCTCGAGCAAGATTTTCAACAACCCGACCGCATTGGCCTGTTGATCTATTTCAGGCCAAAGTTTTCGCCACATTGATTCCAGAGACGACTGGAAGAGTATGGCGGACACTTCACTTGCACTGGAAATGTGGGCCAGATCCCCACTCAAACCGTCGGACAGATCGAGGCAGGCGCTTGCAAGCCCACGCAACTGCAATCCAAGTTCAATGCGCGGAACTGGCATGCCAAGCTGACTTACAGCAATTTGCCGCAGCTTAGCCGGCATAGCCGCTAGCAAAGCCTGAACCTGCGGTAGCTCGTGACCCTTACACAGCTGCTCCAAGCGACCTCGCCTTTGGTATTCAAGCAAAAGCCCCAGGCGAGCAAGCCCGGGGGTACCACTTAACCAAACTTCTTCACCAATTTTCGCGTGCGCACGATTAAACCCGAGGTGAGAAGCAGGCGCCTGGCCAAACACGGTGATTGACAGGGTTTTCAATGGATTGGAGCCGGCTGAAGTGGTATCACCCCCCACCAACGGGCAATTAAAACGGGTGGCGATGTCGAGCAAACCTGCTGAGAAGCCAGCCAGCCAGTTTTCATCAATTTCGGGCAAACTTAAATTGAGCGTGAAGCCGAGTGGACTCGCCCCACTGGCAGCGAGATCGGACAAGTTACTGGCCAAGGCCTTCCAGCCTGTGACACGAGGTGGATCATCTGAAAAAAAATGAACGCCCTCAACCAAGGTGTCGGTAGAGGTGAACAGATGAAAATCGGGTGCAAGTCGAAGCGTCGCGCAGTCGTCTCCGATGCCAAAAAGTACCGTGTCGGGGTTGGCCTGTGCAAGCCCGCCAAAAGGAGTTTTGAAATAGCGATGAATAAGGTCGAATTCCAAAACGCCTCTTGAGTTTTAGCTTGACTGACTGTTTGCCTGAGCCTTGATTTCGGAATCACGCGCCTGGGCGGCCACTTTATCTAACACACCATTGACGAATTTGAACGCGTCAGTGCCTCCGAAGGTTTTGGTCAACTCAACCGCCTCGTTGATCACCACCCGGTAGGGAATTTCTGCATGCGTATTCATTTCATGACTGGCCAACACCAACACAGCTTTCTCGACCGGACTGAGCTCGCCCCAAGGACGATCAATGAACGGCTGAATCTGATGCATCAACGCGTCAAGGTGATGCACCGAACCATGCAAAAGAGACTCGTAGTGCTCACGATCGGCTTTGTCGAAACCGGGCGCATCCCGAATGTGCGCATCCACTTCACCCACTTCAGTGGGATTCAAAAACCACTGGTACAAGCCCTGCAAAGCCAATTCACGAGATCGACGGCGAGCGTTACGAGTGTGTCCTTGCCTCTTGCCCGAATCGGGCTTGCTGGCTTCACTCATCGTCTTCTTCCTCGTCATCTGCGCCAGGTAGGTTGTCATCCAGCGTCATCATTAAATTGCCCATTTCCACGGCACATCGAGCGGCATCAACGCCTTTGTCCTCGATACGCTCAATGGCCTGGTCTTCGGTGTAGGTAGTCAACACCATGTTGACTACAGGCACATCGTGAGCCAAGGCCACACTTGAAACGCCGCGGGCGCTTTCGCCACACACAATCTCAAAATGGTAAGTGTCGCCCTTGATCACGGCACCCAAAGCAATGAGTGCATCAAACTCGCCTGAGAATGCCAGGCGCTGCAATGCGATTGGAATTTCCATCGCACCAGGTACCGTGATGTGAAGAATGTCTTCATTCAACACGCCCAAGCGCAGCAATTCACTGCAACAGGCGGCCCAAAGGCCATTGGTAATTTCTTCGTTGAAGCGGGCCTGAACCACACCCACACGAATGCCATCGCCATTCAAATTAGCAGGCACACTTCCTGGACTGTTGCTCATTTCGTTTCTCCGTTGACATAACCTGATACTTCCAAATCAAACCCGGTCATGCTTGGCATTTTCCGTGGTCGGGACAGCAATTTCATTTTGTTGACACCCAGGTCGCGCAAAATTTGCGCCCCGATACCATAGGTACGCAAATCCGGGTTTGATCCCGCACCCTTGCGTGCAGTAGTACCGCGCTGCTCGATGTCGTCTAGCGAGGCAAACTGCCCCAACAAGCGGTCAGAGGACACATCACAGTTCAGAAGCACAATAACGCCGGCCCCCTCATCCACCACTTTCTTCATGGCTGCAGGAATTGAGAAAGAGTGTTCCGACAAATTCACTTCGAGAAAATCGATCAGCGAGGTGGGTTCATGGACGCGTACCAAAGCCTCGGTATCGGGGTTCAATTGGCCGTACACCAAGGCAAAGTGTGCGCTACCAGTGGGCTTGTCGCGGAAAGACATGCACTTGAATTGGCCCTGCACGGTGTCAATGACACGTTCGTGCATGCGTTCGATCAGTGACTCTTTGGTGCTTCGGTACTGAATAAGATCGGCGATGGTGCCAATTTTCAAATTGTGTTCTTTGGCAAACTCCACCAGATCAGGCAAGCGGGCCATGGTGCCGTCGTCTTTCATGATCTCGCAAATGACCGAGGCTGGGCTGAGGCCTGCCATGGCAGCCAGGTCACAACCCGCTTCCGTGTGACCTGCCCGCATGAGTACCCCACCATTCACTGCGGTCAGGGGAAAAATATGACCCGGTTGCACCAGATCTTCTGGTTTGGAATTTTTGTTCACTGCCACACGAATGGTGTGGGACCGATCGGCTGCAGAAATACCTGTTGACACACCTTCTGCTGCTTCGATGGAGACCGTGAAATTGGTACCGTGAGAGGAGCCATTGGCTGCCACCATGGGGCGCAAGCCCAACTCGCGACAGCGGGCCTCGGTCAATGTCAGACAAATGAGGCCACGGCCGTATTTGGCCATGAAATTGATGGCCTCTGGCGTAACAAAGTCGGCGGCCAAGACGAGATCACCTTCATTTTCACGGTCTTCCTCGTCAACGAGAATAACCATGCGGCCTGCGCGCATTTCTTCAACGATTTCGTTGACTGGACTAATTGACATGGCTTTTTAAATTTTACGGATTGATTGAATGGGCTCTATTGTAAGCCCTCAAGCGCCATTCACGCACGCACAGCAGTAGAAGGACTGCTCCCCAAATTGAAAACCACAGGCGATCGCCCCACTTTGCGAAGAAGGTTTGCCCCAATCGACCTTCGATTTGCCCCGACCAAACCAGGGCTTGCCCAGGCTCAACGTGCTGGGTCCACTGACCGTTCGCGTTCACTATGCCTGAAACACCGGTATTGGTCACACGCAAGCCTGGCTTGCGGTGTTCTGCTGACCGGGTACGGCCCATTTGAGCATGCTGATCAAGCGCCCAAGACTGGCCAAACCACGCAAGATTACTCAAATTCACAAACATGGAGGGCTCTTGGGTGGAATTGGCGACCAACCCAGCAAACTCACCGCTAAAAATATCTTCGTAACACACGGTGGAGGCCAACGCGTTGCCATTGACCAAAAAGGGCTTCAGCGGCCCCGAACCGGAGGTGAACTCCCCCATTGGCATGTTCAACATGGCCACAAACCACTTGAAGCCCAGCGGAATAAATTCACCAAATGGGACCAAATGTCGTTTGTCGTGGCGTGTTTCAGGCACCTCAAGCGCTTCCAGTGCTTCATCACCTTGAAACATGACGATGGAATTGAAGTACCGTGACCCCTCTTGTATGGCCGACCCCATGATGACAGCTGTCTCGCCAGGGGTTGCAAAGTCGCGAAAGGTGGTCCGCCATTCAACCGGGGTATCGGTCCACACCAAAGGATTCACGGTTTCCGGAAACACGAGCAAACCGCCCCCCTGATTCGCCAACTGTTCCTTGGCCATGTCGCCCAAAGCGAATGCTTTTTGCATGTTCGACACAATCAAATCAGGATCAAACTTGATGCTTTGATCAACATTGGTTTGCACCCCCACCACGGTCAAGGTGCCAGCGCTTTGGGTGTTCACAGGAAGTTGAACCAGCACCAGCAAACTGCCCAGCACAGCAGTTGCCCCCAGTAAATTGCCGGGCAGGCGATTGAATACAAAAGACAGGAAAAGGTGAGCAAACAACATCAAGGCAAACAAGCTGCCGTAACTACCCAACCAAGGCAACAGGTTGGCAAACGGGGAATCTACCAGCGCGTCACCCAGCCCCAGCCAGGCAAAACCGGTCATGAATGTGCCCCGAGCCCACTCGAAAAAAGTCCATAAGGCAGCCCACAGCAGCGCATTGAACACCGTGGCCGGCCAGGACTGTGCGCGTACCGCCGCAAAACGACTGTAAAACCACAAAGCCAAGGCAGGAAAAAGTGCCAAATAAAGCGTAAAGGCGGCAATGGCCGCCCAAGCCAGCACAGAGGGTAAACCGCCGTAAGTATGCAAGCTGATGTGCAACCAGGAAACGCCCAAGCCATATGCTGACCACCCAAATGCCAGGCCGGTCAGCCAAGGGCGGCTGGTTTTCAGGGCAACAAAAGGCAACACGGCAAGCAAAAGTAGCCCAAGCCACCACAGGGAAATCGGGGCGAACGACAACACCCAAGGTGCCCCCAAGAGCGCGCCGGCCAGAAAGGAATACATCAAGTGGGCCTGTCGGAGTCTGAGTTCTCGGTGGATGAATTGGCATCCGTGTCTTCGGGCGCAGGTTCAATTTTCTGAACACGAAGCAAGTGCACCTGCCGGGCATCTGCACGCAACACTTCAAAACGGAAAGGCTGTAACTCAACCACATCACCACGCGCGGGCAAGCGCGCCAGGTGGTCTGTCAACAAGCCACCCAATGTATCGGCATGTTCATTTGAAAACCCGGTTCCAAATGTTTCATTGAACTGTTCAATGGTGGTCAACGCTTTGACGCGGTATAAGCCCGCCTGGTCGCCACCCAGGCTCACTATGTTGTCCGCCTCCTCATCGAAGTCATATTCGTCTTCAATATCGCCCACGATTTGCTCAAGCACATCTTCAATGGTCAGCAGGCCGGCGACTCCGCCATATTCATCGACCACCAAGGCAATGTGATTTCGGTTCAATCGAAAATCATGAAGCAACACATTCAAGCGTTTGCTTTCTGGAATGAAGACTGCCGGGCGCAGCATGTCGCGCAAATTGACATCCGAATCGGCGTGTATGCGAAGCAGGTCTTTGGCCAGCAAGACTCCGATTACATTGTCACGCTCGCCCTCATACACCGGGAAACGGGAATGCGCCTTTTCAACGGCAAAAGCCACGATTTGGTCGATCGAGTCTTCCGCGTTGATCGCATCCATTTGGGCGCGGGGCACCATGATGTCGCCTGCTGAAAGGTCACTGACCTGCATGACACCCTCGATCATCGAAAGCGCATCGGCATCCAGCAAATTTCTTTCATGGGCCTGTTGCAGCACTTCCAACAGCTGCTCTCTGTCCTCGGGCTCGCGAAGTAGCAACGAAGACAGGCGTTCTAGCAGGCCCCGTTCTTTTTTATTGGGGACCTGCAACGGACTCGGTTCTGACATACGGGAGGATAAACCTCTGCTAACAATAACGGCTCAAGGATAACCGAAAAAAATGACGGATATCAGGCAGCCGTGATTGGCACTTGCCCCCTCAGGGAATTGGGATAAGCCTCGACAATGTCCAACTCAACGATCTGTCCCACCATTCGGGCATTTCCGGCAAAGTTGACCACCCGATTGTTCTCGGTACGTCCCGCCAACTCGGCGGGGTCTTTTCTGGATGGCCCTTCGACCAATACCTTCTGACGAGTGCCAACCATCGACTTGCTAATGCTGGTGGCATGGTCTTGGATTGTTTTTTGGAGGCGGGCCAAACGCTTGAGCTTGGTAACCTGGTCGACACCGTCTTCCAAATCCGCTGCAGGCGTTCCGGGGCGCGGGCTGTACACAAAAGAAAAAGAGGTGTCGAAACCCACGGCATTGATCAAGTCCATGGTTTTTTCAAAATCGGCCTCGGATTCACCAGGAAAGCCAACGATGAAATCAGACGACATGGATATATTGGGGCGAATTTCACGCAGCTTGCGAATGATCGACTTGTATTCAAGTGCGGTGTACCCACGTTTCATGGCGGCGAGAATGCGGTCTGAACCTGCCTGAACCGGCAAATGAAGATGGTCAACCAGCTTGGGCAGCCTCGCATAGGCTTCGATCAGGCGTGGGCCAAACTCTTTGGGGTGCGAAGTGGTAAAACGGATTCGTTCGACGCCCGGCACTTCCGAGACGTACTCAAGCAGCAGAGCAAAATCGGCTATCTCGCTTGTATCGCCCATTTTCCCGCGGTAGGCATTCACGTTTTGCCCAAGCAAATTGATTTCTCGCACGCCTTGGTCTGCAAGATCGGCAATTTCAGTCAGTACATCGTCAAATGGGCGGGAAATTTCTTCACCGCGCGTGTAGGGAACCACACAGAAACTACAGTACTTGCTGCAGCCTTCCATGATGGACACAAATGCAGTGGCACCGGTGTTTTTGGCCAAGGGCAAATTGTCGAACTTCTCGATTTCAGGAAAAGAAATGTCCACCTGTGGCCTGTGCGTGTCCCGGCGCTGCTTGATCAATTGCGGCAATCGGTGCAAGGTTTGAGGACCAAACACCACGTCGACATACGGCGCACGCTCAACAATGGCCTTGCCTTCCTGGCTGGCCACACAGCCGCCCACACCAATAATCAGGTTGGGGTTGGATTTTTTCAGGTGCTTGACACGCCCCAAATCGCTGAACACCTTTTCCTGCGCTTTTTCACGCACCGAACAGGTATTGAACAAAATGATATCCGCATCATCTGGGGTGTTCGTTCGCTCCAGCCCGTCTGAACTACCCAGCACGTCGGCCATTTTGTCGGAGTCATACTCATTCATCTGGCAGCCAAAGGTTTTGATGAAGAGCTTTTTCTTGGAAGTCATGGTTTGCCTAAAATGTGCCACCATGAAGCAGACCGGTCTCAGAACTGAAACAGGAGCCAACACGGGGACGTTGTAATTCGTTGCGCGTTGACGCGGATTTTACTTGCATCCCTTGCTAAAATGAAGACTTCATTGAAAAAACACAGCATTGGTGCGTAGTAATGCCAAATCGAGCCCCCCGTTTTCCGAAGTTTCCCGCCTTGCCCACGCTTCCCTCTATCGATGCCATATTGGGCGAGGTCGACAAAGCATTGAAGACCCTGGCTGCCACACCTGTGGCCCAGCGCCCCAACCCGGCAGGGAAAAACCTGCCCACCGATCAGCTAAACGATGCAGAAAAACAGCAGGTGATTGGCCTGATGCGCGTAAATCACGTGGGGGAAATTTGCGCACAGGCGCTTTACCAGGCTCAGGCACTGGCCAGCAAAGACCCCGAAAAAAAGGCGTTGTTTGATCACGCCGCCAAAGAAGAGGCCGACCACCTGGCCTGGACCCAAGAGCGGCTGGACCAGTTGGGTGCTCGCCCTAGTCTGTTAAACCCATTCTGGTATGGCGGCGCATTCGCCTTGGGCTTTGTTGCGGGCACACTGGGGGACAAGGTTAGCCTTGGATTTATGGCGGAGACGGAGAAACAGGTTGAAAAGCACCTGAACGATCACTTGGGCAGGCTGCCCGCGGGTGATCAGCAGTCCAGAGCGATTCTTGAACAGATGCGTCAGGATGAGATTGAGCACGGGCAAACCGCGATTGATCAAGGCGCAAACAATTTGCCCATGCCTGTGAAACTGGCCATGACCGCGATGTCGAAGGTCATGACCACGCTGGCACAGAAAATTTAATCTTCAATAATTTCGTGTGTAAACACCAACTCAGCCGTTTTGCCCAACATGGCAGACGCTGAGCAATACTTTTCATGGGACAGCTTAATGGCCCGATCGACCAGATTAGGCTTCAACCCCCGGCCAATCACCTGAAAGTGAAAATTGATTCTGGTGAAAACCTTGGGGGCTTCTTCAGCACGCTCGGCACTCATTTTCACCTTGCAATCGCGAATGTCTTGACCGCTTTTGCGCAGAATCAACACCACATCATAGGCCGTACAGGCGCCAGTACCCGCCAACACCACTTCCATAGGACGCGGGGCCAGGTTATTGCCACCACCGTCTGGGGCACCATCCATACACAACATATGCCCACTGCCTGTTGTGGCCACAAATGACATGCCGGGTAACCCCGACCAGCTAACTTCGGCTTCCATAAAACTCCTTATTTATGATTAATTGCTCATTATGCATTGCACAATATTTACTGAAAAGAAGTTGAAAAAACGCTCTATTTTATTGAGCTTGGTTAACAAATAACCAGTCAGTCACTAGTAATATTTTTAAGCTTTTGTTTTTAATGATTTTTTTTAATCCACTTTTAAAATGTGGAATAAGTTGCTTTTTTCGGACAACAGAAACAGACTCTTGCGCCGCAACAGAAAAATCTCTAGAATTCAAATTGTAGTCACTTGAATGAACCACGAATCACTGATCGCAGAGTTTCTTTCAGGTGCAAATTTGTCTCCTCCACCCTCCTCCTTTGGTGGATTAAACCCAAGCACCTCACAGTGCTTGGGTTTTTTTTGTCTGACACCTAAAAAATTTTAACCGAAAGCAAAAAAATTTGCTAAAATCGCGGGTTACCTGTTGGGAGAGCCCTTCGGCTGCCGACCTGCATATTAATGTGGGCTGCATGTACAAGTAGGGAGACAGGTAAAAAAGCACTTTTTTATCTTTAAGGAAAAATCATGAAAACCTACTCAGCGAAACCCGGTGAGGTTAAACAAGAGTGGTTTGTGATCGACGGCACCGACAAGGTGTTGGGACGTGTAGCCAGTGAAGTTGCACGCCGCCTCCGTGGTAAGCACAAACCTGAATTCACACCGCACATCGACACAGGCGACTTCATTGTTGTTGTAAATGCCGGTAAATTGCGCGTTACAGGCACGAAAGGCCTGAACAAAAAGTATTTCCGCCACTCTGGTTACCCAGGCGGTATTTACGAAACGAACTTTGACAAGATGCAGGAACGCTTCCCAGGCCGCGCGCTGGAGAAAGCTGTGAAAGGCATGTTGCCAAAAGGTCCTCTGGGCTACGCGATGATCAAGAAATTGAAGATCTACGCCGAAGCAGAGCACCCGCATTCCGCACAACAACCCAAGCCACTTGAAATCTGAGGTGAACCATGATTGGTGAATACAATTACGGAACCGGTCGCCGCAAAAGCTCAGTGGCCCGTGTTTTTATCAAAAAAGGTACTGGCCAGTTCATCGTGAACGGCAAGCCTTTGACTGAATACTTCGCTCGCGAAACAGGCCAAATGGTTGCTCGTCAACCCTTGGTACTGACCGAGAACGTTGAAACTTTTGACATCAAGGTAAACGTGCGCGGCGGCGGCGAAACTGGCCAGGCTGGCGCAGTTCGCCACGGCTTGACACGTGCCCTGATCGACTTCGACGCAGAACTGAAGCCAACCCTGTCCAAAGCAGGCTTGGTTACTCGTGACGCCCGTGAAGTTGAACGTAAGAAAGTGGGTCTGCGTGGCGCGCGTCGTCGCAAGCAGTTCTCCAAGCGATAAACCAGCACCAAGCTGTCATATCGTTTACACCCAGCAGCCCTCCCAGCTGGGTTACAATCGAAAGCCGCACAAATGTGCGGCTTTTTTTCTTTTCAGCGCAAGGAATAATCATGATCAAGGTAGGCATTGTTGGCGGAACCGGTTACACAGGGTCTGAACTTCTTCGCCTTTTGGCCCTGCACCCGCAGGCTGAACTGAAAGCAATCACATCGCGCGGCGAAGTTGGCCAGCCAGTAGCAGACATGTTTCCGGCACTGCGCAAACGCGTCAATATCGCTTTCACAGAGCCGACCTTTGAATCGCTGAAAGATTGTGATGTGGTGTTTTTTGCAACTCCCCATGGAGTGGCCATGGCCCAATCGGCTGAACTGGTGAATGCAGGTATACGGGTGATTGATCTAGGCGCGGACTTTCGCCTGAAAGATACAGTGCAATTTGAGAAGTGGTACGGTATGCCCCATTCAGAGCCAGAACTGCTCAGCAACGCATGCTACGGCTTGGTTGAATCAGCACGTACCGAGCTGAAAACAGCGAAATTGGTAGGCTTGGCAGGCTGTTACCCCACCGCAGTGCAATTGGCGCTCAAACCTTTGATCAGCGGGGCAAGTCCGTTGATCGACGAAAGCAACATTGTTGCGGATTGCAAATCGGGAGTGTCCGGTGCGGGCCGCAAAGCAGCAGTGGGCTCTTTGTTCTCTGAGGCGGCTGAAAGTTTTAAAGCGTACGGGGTGAGTGGACACCGCCACTTGCCGGAAATTGAACAAGGCCTTGAATTGATTTCAGGCCGCAAAACCCAAATTACCTTCACGCCACATTTGGTGCCCATGGTGCGCGGCATTTTGGCAACAACGTATGTAAAACTGAATGAACAAGGCAAAAACACCGACATTCAAGCGCTTTATGAGCAGCACTACGCCAATGAATATTTTGTGGATGTGATGCCCAAAGGCTCACTGCCTGAGACCAAATCCGTACGCGGCTCCAACTTCGTAAGAATCGCGCTGCATCGTCCACAGGGTCGAGACACGCTGGTGATCGTCTCGGTGATCGATAACCTGGTGAAAGGTGCGGCAGGGCAAGCCGTTCAAGCCATGAATGTGATGTTCGACTTGCCCGAGCATATGGGGCTGGAGCAATTGCCTTTGGCACCTTAATTACAAGGATTTTGCGGTTTGAACCCCAAGAAAACACACCATTCACGTCGAACCCTGTTACCGGGAGTGCAACGCTCCTCTCGGTTTGCTTTCGCTTATGGCCTGCTGCTTGGCCTGTCTGTTCTGGGGGTCTGCGCTGCCTATGCAATGTGGGGCCCAGCGGACAACGCCATTCAAAAACTTTTTTCGACCCAGGAAATTGAGGTGCTCAATGAGCAACTGGCTGAACTTCAAACGAAAACGACAGAACTTCAAGACGAGATATCCCGTACCAATGAATTGGTAAAACTGGACAAAGAGGCCCGCAGCAAACTGACCCTGCTGATTACCAACCTGGAATCAGAAAATGCGAAATTGAAAGAGGATTTGGCGTTCTTTGAAGGATTCATACCCGGAAGCCTTCAAGGTGCCATTTCACTCAAGCGGCTTCAAGTAAACAAGGACACGGTTCCGGATCAATACCGTTATAAAGCACTCGTAATTCAAGGTAGCCAGCGCCCCGAGGTGACACTGAATGTGCAAGTGTTGATTAAAGTGTTGAACAAAGGGGAATCCAGTGTCATAGTTTTACCGAACGCTGAAACGTCCGAAGACCCCCAGTTCAAAATCAAACTGACCCGTTTTTCTAGGGTGTCGGGCATGTTTTCCCTGCCCGAGGGCAGCAGGTTACAAAGCGTTGAAATGAGAATTCTGGAAGCAGGCGCTATTCGCGCGCAGTCCACCATCAAACTTTGAAGGGGTTTTAAACGCATGTTCTCGAAAAAAAATACAAAGCGGCTACTGCCAATCCAAAGCCTGGTGGGCGCGGACATGATTCTTAGAGGCGATTTGCGCTTCAAAGGCGGCCTGCGCATTGATGGCGAAGTGGACGGCAATGTGATTGCAGACGAAAGCGCTCAGTCACTGCTGGTGATTTCTGAAACCGGCAAGGTACGAGGCAGCGTGCGCGTTGGGCATGTTGTGGTCAGTGGTCTGATTGAAGGTCCGATTGAAGCCAATCAGCTTCTGGAGCTGCACCCTTCCGCAAATGTCTCGGGTGACGTAAGATATAGGGCATTGGAGATGCATCCAGGTGCGGTCGTAGACGGTACCTTGCACCATGAGAGCGAAGAAGTGATGCCAGGCAAGCTGGCCTTGGCTTCAAGCAAGTAATTCCAGCAAAAAGGCAGGACAAGATGGACGTAACTACAGAACAACCCAGCGTATTGGTTTTCACTGACTCAGCCGCAGCCAAAGTGCGAGATCTGATCAATGAAGAAGGCAACCCCAACCTGAAACTGCGCGTATTCGTGCAAGGTGGCGGCTGCTCCGGTTTCCAGTACGGTTTTACTTTCGATGAAGACGTGAATGAAGACGACACGGCCTTGGACAAAGGCGGCGTGACTTTGTTGATCGACTCCATGAGCTACCAGTACTTGACTGGTGCCGAAATTGATTACAAAGAAGACATCAACGGCGCGCAGTTCGTGATCAAGAACCCAAATGCGACCACTACATGCGGCTGCGGCTCTTCGTTCTCTGTTTAAAACAGGTACGGCATGAACAAAACCCACCTTCGGGTGGGTTTTTTATTGGCTCAACGACCAAACACCACACGCAAACAATTGTCCCCACTACTTCTTTTCCCTGATTTCGCAATTATCGCCCTAGGCTACCTGCTGCGCCGCTTCTGGATGGCGCCTGCCGCCTGGGTCACCATAGAAAAACTGGTTTACTTTGTGTTGTTTCCATGCCTGCTTTTTTTCTCGGTGGTGTCGAGCAATTTTGACCTGAACACAGTTGGAGCCTTCGCCTTGGGTGGACCTGCCGTCATATTCACGGCGTTTGTGTTGGGTTGGTTAGGATTGCTCGTCAGTAATATGGGGCGCGTGGACTTTGCATCAGGCTTGCAAACGGCGTACCGGTTTAACTCCTACATTGGTCTGGCTTTGGCCAGCCGCTTGGGTGGCCAATCGGCAGTGGCCAATATCGCCATTTTGCTGGCGCTGGGTGTGCCGCTGTGCAATGTATTGGCAGTGGGCACCATGAGCAAAGGCGGTCGTTTGAGCGCGTTTGTAGACATTCTGAAAAATCCGCTGATTATTGGGACCTGCCTTGGGATTGCAGCGAAATTGATGGGCGTGCAGGTGCCTGAACCAGTCATGCTGACTCTAGAGCGATTGGCACAAGCAGCGGTGTCGCTGGGCCTGCTTGCAGTGGGGGCAGGCTTGGTATTCTCCGGCTTGAAAGGCAATTGGCCGGTGTCGGTTTGGTGGTTGTTTGTGAAACTGTTGGTGTCACCTTTGGTGGCGGTTCTTTACGCTCACTTCACCGGGCTTGGGCAAGAACAGACCATGGTGCTGCTGGTATTCTCTGCCATTCCCTCTGCATCGAGTGCCTATATTCTGGCAGCGCGCATGGGCGGAAATGCACCACTGGTGGCTTGTCTCATTTCGATGTCGACGGTGGGGGCTGCTATAACCTTGCCTTTGGTGTTTGGGCTGGCGCAGCGTTTTCCCCTGTAATCCAGCTTGTTTATTGGGCCCGCTTGGCTTGGGTTCCGGTCTCTCGGTGCTGGTTCATCGCCCAATCGGCTTGGGTTCCGATCTCT
>NZ_DKTN01000021.1:0-42687 GCF_002473065.1 Limnobacter sp. UBA7229
TCGGCTTGGGTTCCGATCTCTCGCCAGAAAACCTGTATTTCCCTTTTTGATATTCACCCTGACTCACCTCGCTCGGCAAAAGGGCGGGCCGAGTCTCGGTGCTGGCCTAAGGCCGACCGTGGCGGGTGAATTCAAACGGGCAGGTTTTCTTGAAGGCGAGGCGATCGAAACACCGCCGCCGATTGGGCGATGAAATCAGCCGTGAGTTGCATAGTGAGGGAGATTAGCCAGTGCCGATTGACCATTGAACACCGCGGTGAGTCGCTTGGTGACGGAGAAGCGCCGCACGGGAGTGGCTACGAGCTGAACTTGCAGATGTGCGCACTCTGCGGGTTTGAGCCAACTCGGCAGTGGGATTGCTTGGGGCGCACTTCAAGAAAACCGCCCCGTTTGAGTGGATTCGCGGCGGTCGGCTTCATGCCGATACCGAGACTCGGCCCGCACTTTTGCCGAGCTCGGTGAGCAAGAATCAATTCAAAAAGGGATCAAGCGGTTTTCTGTGCGGAACAGGTAACCCATGCCGAGTTGGTAAAAAAACGCGACGCTTACTGCGCCACCCACCCGCCGTCCATGTTCCACGCAGCGCCCCGCACTTCCTGCGCATCATCGGAACACAAAAACACCACCAAACCACCCAACTGCTCTGGCGTTACAAACTCTTGCGAAGGTTGTTTTTCACTCAACAAACCTACTTTCGCTTCTTCAACAGAGACACCTTCCCGCACCGCACGTGCATCCACCTGTGCCTGCACCAATGGTGTTAGTACCCAGCCTGGGCACACCGCGTTACAGGTAATGCCTGTTTTTGCATTCTCCAAAGCGACTACCTTGGTCAGCCCCACGATACCGTGCTTGGCTGCGACATAGGCCGACTTGTTGGCCGAGGCCACCAAACCATGGGCCGACGCAATATTCACAATTCGCCCCCAGTTGCGTGCCTGCATTCCCGGCAACACCAAGCGAGTGGTGTGAAATGCCGCACTCAGATTGATGGCGATTACCGCATCCCATTTGGCAGGATCAAAACTTTCAACCGGGGACACATGCTGAATACCTGCGTTGTTTACTAGCACATCCACTTGGCCAAACAACTGCTCAGTGCTTTTTACCAGGTCTTCCACTTCGGCCACTTTGGTTAAATCGGCACCGTGGTAACCCACCTTCACACCGTACGCTGCAACGCTTTGTTTGGCCGCTTCAATTTGCTCTGGTGTGCCAAAACCATTCAACATCACATTCACACCCTTGGCCGCCAAACGCTGGGCGATGCCCAAACCGATACCACTGGTTGAGCCGGTGACCAACGCATTCATGTTCTTAAAATCCACGGATGAACCTCTTTCGATAATGAAACTCTGAAATACTGATTAAAACAATTTAATGGAGGGTATTGAACAATGCTGACAGCGCGCTTGCACACGGTGCAATGGTTAAGTCCACATGGTTTACACAAATTAGCCTACCGCGAATGGGGCGATCCCGACAACCCACATGTGTTGTTGTGTGTTCATGGCCTAACCCGCAGCAGTGCTGACTTTGAAACAATGGCCCAAGAGCTTGGAAAAAACCTGCGCGTCGTTGCTGCCGACATGCCCGGTCGGGGAACATCCGATTGGCTGCCCGATGCTGCCCTGTACGGCGTGCCCACCTACGTAAGTGCCTGCGTGGCCCTGGTCGCCCGCTTGAATGCCGGTACGCTGGATTGGTTTGGCACTTCCATGGGCGGCTTGATCGGCATGGCTTACGCAAGCTTGCCCAATAATCCCATTCGAAAACTGATACTGAACGATGTCGGCCCAAGCCTGAACTTTAGCGCGCTGCAGCGCATTGGCGACTACGTGGGGAAACCCTTTGAATTTCAAACACTTCAAGAGGCAAGGCAATACATTCGCACCATATCGCAACCTTTTGGTCCCCACACTGAATCGCAATGGAATGAATTGTGCGACTCGGTACTGCTCGAAAAAAACGGACATTGGCAACCCCACTATGACCCAGCGATCGGCCAGGCGTTTCAAAACCTGTCAGAATCCACCACCTTGCTGCATGAAACAGCCCTGTGGGCTGCATTTGACGCCATCAAGGCCGACACATTGGTGGTGCGCGGAGAATATTCTGATCTTCTGTCAAAACAGACCGTGGCGGAAATGAGTCAACGTGGTCCCAAGCCACGCGTTATCGAGGTGCACGGCGTTGGCCATGCCCCTACTTTCATGCAGAACGAGCAAATTAATATTGTTCGCGATTTTTTGTTTTAAACTGGTCTTAACGAATCCACCCAAATACACATGGTTTCAGTTTCATCAACACTGGGCTCCGAGAAAAAAGGCAGCGCTTCTGCGCCAGCCCTGGTGTTGTTGAACAAATTTGACGCGGCCCGAGTCGAAGAAGCACTGAATTACGCAAGGCTTCACGCGGCTGACCATATTCTGGACACCCAAGAACCCGCTATTCAACACATGTTGGCTGTGGCCGACCTGTTGGCGGAGTTGCGTGCCGATGCCAACACCCGCATTGCAGGTGCCTTGGGGCCACTGGTGTTTTTTGACAAACACCTTGAAAGCCAAATGGAGAAAAAGTTTGGTGATGAGGTGGGCCGCATGCTGGCCAGCCTGCGCAAGCTTTTCAAAATGCGATCCATGGTAGGGCCCAGCGCCACGCGCACCACCATTGAAACCCTGCGGTGGGCCGACCAAATTGAAACCTTGCGCAAAATGTTGCTGGCCATGTCCACCGACATTCGCGTCATCATGATCCGTTTGTGTTCCCGACTCCAAACCTTGAGGCACTTCACCAGCCACGAGGACATCAAAAACGAGAAAGGCCCTCTGTGGCCTTATGCGGTGTCGCATGCACAGGAAACCCTCGATCTCTATGCCCCCCTTGCCAACCGGTTGGGGCTGTGGCAGTTGAAGTGGGAACTCGAAGATTTGTCGTTCCGCATCTTGCAACCCAACACGTACAAAAACGTGGCCAAGATGCTGGATGAAAAACGCGTCGAACGTGAAGCATTCATTGAATCGGCCATGACCAGCATCAAGGAAAATTTGTTGCTGGCTGGCATTCATTGTGAAATCAGTGGGCGTCCAAAACACATTTACAGCATCTGGAACAAGATGCGAGGCAAGGGTATCAGCTTCGACAAGCTGTACGACGTGCGCGCATGCCGTGTGATTGTAGACACAGTCGATGACTGCTACACCGCATTGGGGATTGTTCACAATTTGTGGACACCCATACCTGAAGAATTCGACGACTACATCAGCAAGCCCAAGCCCAATGGCTATCAAAGCTTGCACACCGTGGTACAGGACGAAACGGGCAAAACGCTGGAAGTGCAAATTCGCACAGAAGCCATGCACCAGTTTGCTGAATATGGTGTGGCGGCGCACTGGCGCTACAAAGAATCGGGCAAGGACGGCTACACCGGCGAAAGCCGGGCAGAGGGCCAGTTTGAAGAGCGCATTGCCTTGTTGCGACAACTGTTGGCCTGGCAAAAAGACGTCACCGACACCATGGGTGAAGCCAGCGACTGGGCGCAGGAAATGAAAACCAGCGCGCTGAACGATCGCGTGTATGTATTCACACCGCAAGCCAAAGTGGTTGAATTGCCAACTGGCAGCACGCCACTGGATTTCGCCTACCACGTGCACACCGAATTGGGCCATCGTTGCCGCGGTGCCAAGGTCAACGGGCAAATGGTGCAACTGAACACGCCCCTGGACAATGGCCAAACGGTTGAAATTGTGAGTGCTCGCGGCGATGCGGCCACCGGTCCCTCGCGCGACTGGCTGAACCCCACGCAAAAGTACCTGATCAGCCACCGTGCTCGTCAAAAGGTAAAACAGTGGTTCGCCCAGCAAGAACGCAAGGAAACACTTGAACGCGGCCGTGCGATTGCTGAACGTGAACTGCAACGCATCGGGCAGACCGCACAAAACCTCGAGCTATTGGCCCAAAAGCTGGGTTACGAAAAACCCGACGATTTGTACGTCGCGCTGGCCCGTGAAGAAATAAGGCCCCGCGCCATTGAAAACGCATTGCGCGCCGACCTGCAACCCGCCGGACCTTTGTCCGAGGAAGAACAGGTTGAAATACTCAACAAACGCAAACCGGGTTCTTCTGGTAACTCCGCAGGCAAGGAATCGGGCGTGCTGGTGGTGGGTGTCAGCACACTAATGACCAACCTGGCGCGATGCTGCCGCCCTGCCCCACCCGATCCGATTATTGGTTTTGTTACCCGCGGCAAAGGTGTGTCTATTCACCGGCTGGGTTGTTCCAACCTGGCCGAGGTGATGCGCCGCCAACCCGAACGGCTGATTGAAACCACTTGGGGAGAGTCCTCGGGTTTGCACTACCCCGTGGACATTGCAGTAACCGCGAACGACAGGCAGGGTTTGTTGCGCGACATCACAGAAGTATTTTCAAAAGACAAAATCAACGTGATTGGCGTACAAACTGAAACCCAACGCGGCATTGCCAAAATGCAATTCACCGCCGAGGTCAGCAGCGGTGAGCAGTTGCGTGGGGCACTGACTCACCTGCTGGAAATCAACGGGGTGTTTGAAGTACGGCGGCGTTAGTACCCACAATGCCAATCCGATAAATCATCAGGGCTTATTACCCTCAGGAGAAGGCAAACCTTGCTTGGGTGCGGGTGCAGGTTGCATTGCTTTGATGTCCGCCTTTTTCGGGAAAAAACGACAACATTTCTCAGCGACTTCCCTGGATTGTTTCAAACGACCGTCAATATGAGCATACATACCGCCGCAAACGGCAGTTGGAATTAATGCCGTAATGCCCAGTGAACCGCTAACACTGCCGACTATCGTCCCCGCATTGCTGCATGTCATGGATGAAAGCAAACCAACTCCCGTCAATGCCGCCGCGAGGTAACCACTGACTTGATAACACTTTTTGAGTGTTGCCAAAGGCTTTGTTTTCTCAATTGAATCAATCGACGCTTTTTCCTGTGTGATGCAATCCTCATAATTCAAACCCTCTGCGTAGGAATCCAGAATGCCTGACTTACAAATCGAGTCGTAATCGTAAGGCTCCGGTACGGTTGGCTGGTCAGCCGATTGCAGCAAACGCCGGTCATTCTGGAAACTCCGAACACCAGCGGCCTGCGCGCCACCAGACAAAGCGAGCGCTAAAACACCCGCGGCTTTGACCAAATGCAACAGACTCGGAGAACGAGCCGATCGACTTTGAGCCGTATGACTACGGGCGTCAACAGACGATTGAGAAGATATATTCACGCTTGAAACTGCGGTCATTTGGATGTCCTTTAACTAGGTAAAAAGGACTCCTCGGTAACGTTTTGTTTTAACGTAGTTCCATTTAATTTAATCAATCAAACAGGATTGCTTGAAACAGGTTCGCTCTGCTCCACAAAACTGGCCGCAAGTGTACTCAACAAATAATTCTGTGAATTCATTCGACGTGCGCCTGTCGGCTTTCGGCGGACATAATTGCCGTTGGAGTCCATGGTCCACGCCAAAATGTTGTCCGCCAGTAAAGCCTTCAAACCCTCATCAATTACCCGCTTCTTCAATTTTTTGTCAGTCACTGGCACGGCCAGCTCCACGCGCCGGAAGAAGTTTCGGTCCATCCAGTCCGCGCTGGAAATGTACACCTCTTCTTCACCGTCGTTGCTGAAGTAAAATACGCGGCTGTGCTCCAGCAAACGGCCAACCACTGAACGCACGGTAATGTTGTCGCTCAAGCCCGGTACGCCTGGGCGCAGCGCACAAACTCCCCGAACAATCAGATCAATTTTCACCCCAGCCTGTGATGCGGCGTACAGTTCATTGATCAGGTGCGGCTCCAGCAAGGCATTCATGCGTGCCATGATTCTGCTCTTTTTGCCGGCCTTGGCCAGTTCGGCTTCTTTGCGCACTGCAATCACCACATTGCTGTGCAGGTTGAATGGTGAATTCCATATTTTGTTCAGTTTGCGGGCACGGCCCAAACCCGTCAGGTGATTGAACACCTCGTGCACGTCGTGGCCCAGCGATTCATCGCAGGAAAACAAGCCGAAGTCGGTGTACAAACGTGCCGTTTTTGGGTGGTAATTGCCTGTACCCAAATGGACATAACGGCGCAGCATCACCTTGCCTGTTTCAGTTTTTTCACGGCGAACCACCATCAACATTTTCGCGTGTGTTTTCTGGCCAACCACGCCATACACAACGTGTGCACCCACGCGCTCCAGCTTCGAGGCCCAGTTGATGTTGGCTTCTTCATCGAAACGGGCCATCAGCTCTAACACCACTGTCACTTCCTTGCCACTGCGCGCGGCAGCCAACAGGCTGTCCATCAGTACCGATTCAGTGCCGGTGCGGTAAATGGTTTGCTTGATCGCGACCACATCGGGGTCGGTCGCTGCTTTTTTGATGAATTCCAGCACTGGGCTGAAACTTTGATAGGGGTGGTGCAACAGCACATCACCTTTTTGAATCGCCTTGAATATATCGGGCTGCTTCACCAGCGCGTCGGGGCGACCCGGAGCAAATGGCGTAAATTTCAAATCGGGACGATCCACCCAATCGGGCAACTGCATCAGCCGAACAAGATTCACGGGGCCGTTGACCCTGTAGAGGGCCTGTTCGGGCAGTCCAAACTCTTTCAACAAGCGGGCAGTCATGTCGGGCGAAGTTTGATCGCTGACTTCCAGACGTACCGCATCCCCAAAGTGTCGTTGCGACAATTCACCCTGCAAAGCCACACGCAAGTTGGTGATTTCTTCTTCGTCCACATACAAGTCGCTGTTTCGGGTGACACGGAACTGATACACACCATGCACCTCCATGCCCGGGAACAGTTCCGGAATAAAGGCTTGCAAAATTGAGGTCAACATCACAAAACCATGCTGGTAACCAGACAGGTTTGATGGCATTCGAACCAGACGTGGCAAAGCCCTGGGTGCCTGCACAATCGCCACATTCGATGCGCGCCCGAATGCGTCATGACCCGTCAATTCAACGGCAAAGTTCAGGGATTTGTTCAGCACTCGCGGAAACGGATGAGCTGGGTCAAGCCCGATGGGCGTCAACACCGGCAATACTTCGTGCCTGAAATACTGGCGGGCCCAATGGGCCTGCTCTTCATTCCAGGTGGCCAGGGTCATCAGGGCAATGCCCTCGTCCCGCATGGCTGGTAACACCGATTCATTGAGCAAACGGTACTGCTGTTCTACAATTTCTTGCGAGACAGTGGATACCTTGTGCAGGGTTTCAAGTGCGCTGAGGCCATCCTTGTCCATGAACTCAGGGTTTTGACGAATCTGCTCTTGCAAACCCGACACCCGAATCTCAAAAAATTCATCCATGTTGCTGGACACAATACACAAGTACTTCAAACGCTCCAGCAAAGGCACGCTTTGGTCTTCTGCCATGGCCAAAACCCGGCGGTTAAACGCCAAAACACCCAACTCGCGATTTAAATACAGTTCTTTGTTCGGTGCTACATCAGAGACAGCGGCAACTTTCAAGCAATACTCCATGTATAAGTGAAACTCTTCAAATGTTATTTCAAAATTGTGACAAACATTTGAAAGTGGTCAAATGACCACAAACAAAGCCAGTGTGCTGCATTTGTGGCATCCTAGCGCCTGACCTGAAACACAGAACAAACAATGTCCAAGCAACGCCAGTTGATTGCCGCCGTAGACATGGGTTCAAGCAGCTTTCGCATGATTGTTGCACGCGTAGAAGAACTCAACGGTCAATCTCAAATTTACATCATCGACACCCTGCGCGAACCCGTTCGTTTGGGTGCGGGCCTGAACGCCCAAAAGTACCTGGACGATGCTTCCCAAGAACGCGCCCTGGGTGCACTGAGCCGCTTTGGAGAACGCCTGCGCTCTTTCAAACCCGGAGAGGTACGCGCGGTGGCCACCAACGCGGTACGCGTGGCTCGCAATGCTGTGGAATTTATCGGCAAGGCCGAGGCGGCCCTGGGCTTCCCGATTGATGTCATTTCAGGCGTGGAAGAAGCCCGCTTGGTTTACTGCGGCGTGGCCCATCAGTTGCCAATCGGTCAGGGCAAACGCCTGGTGGTCGATATTGGTGGTGGCTCTACTGAATTCATTATCGGTGAGGACTACGAGCCCGAGGCCATGGAGAGCTTGTACATTGGCTGTGTCAGCACGGCACAACAGTACTTCGCCGATGGCAGTATCAGCCCCCGCGCCATGAAAAACGCGGTAATGGCAGCCCGCAAGGAAGTGGCTGTGCTGCGCCGCCAGATGCTGGACATGGGCTGGACCCACGCTATTGGTTCTTCAGGCACGGCAAGGGCTTTGGCTGAAATATGTGTATCCAACGGATTTACGCAACATGGCATGTCTGCCGAGGGTTTGCACCTGATTCGCGAACATGTTTCAGCCGCAGGCCACCTCGACAACATCACCATTGAGGGATTGAAAGTGGATCGCCTGCCCATGATGCCTGGCGGCCTGGCTGTGATGAGTGCAGTATTTGAAGAACTTGAAATCGAGCACATGGATGTGACTGACGGCGCGCTGCGCCAAGGTTTGCTCTATGACATGTTGGGCCGCCAGCACAACGAAGACATGCGCGAAATTACAGTGGCCCAGTTTCTTCACCGCTACAAAATTGACAGCAAACATGCCGGCAAAGTCAAAGTACTTGCAGAATTGTTGTTCAAGCAACTGATGAGGCAACTGCCCGAGTTGAAAGAACAACTGCCCATGCTGCATTGGGCAGCCATGTTGCATGAAATTGGTTTGTCGATTGGTCACAACGGCCACCACAAACATGCGGCATACATTCTCAGCAATGCCGATATGCCCGGGTTTTCAAAACGGGAACAACAGCTGCTATCCACTTGGGTATTGGCCCACAACGGGAAACTGGGCAAGGTCAGCGACATTGCCAATACCGCTGTACATTGGGCTGCGCCCATGTGCTTGCGCCTCGCCGCGCTTTTTTTGCGCCGCCGGGAAGTCGAGGCTTTGCCAGAGCTCAAGGTGAAACTGCTCGAACAAGGCATTCAAATGAGCGTGCCGAAAAACTGGCTGATCACCCACCCCTTGACGCAATACAGCCTTGAAACCGAGGTTGAACAGTGGCAACGAATCGGGCTGCAACTTGAATTATTGACCCGACGCTAGGCCGGGCCCTTCAAACCCGCCTAGATGAAGCCGAAGTGCCTGGCGTAACGTGGGCTCATGCGGTCAATCGACAACAACATCATGAAATCAGCGGTGTTGAAATCGGGATCCCAGGCTGGCTCGCCACACACCACTGCGCCAAGGCGCAAGTAACCCTTCACCAAGGGTGGTGGTTCAATTTCCACATCGCAACGCAAGCGTTCCACTGGCAAGCGGTTCTTGGGGAATACCTGGCAACTGGCTTCGGCCAGGTGCGGCTCAAGCTGCTTGAACAGGCTGGCAGCCTGGTGGCCACCGTCCCGCAGGCTCACACTGGCGCAACCAATCAGGTGTTTGTAGCCGCCCAGTTTCATGTATTGCGCAATACCGCTCCACAACAACATGATGGCCGCGCCATTGCGGTAATCGGGGTGTACGCAAGAGCGGCCCACTTCCACCGTTGTTTTGCGAAGCCGTTCAATGCGATTCATGAAAAACTCGGTTTCAGAGTACCAGCACTTCAAGCGCGCCGCATTTTCTGGCGCGAGAATGCGGTAGGTACCCACCACCTCGCCGGTTTGGCTGTTTCTTACAAGAAGGTGATCACAGTAGGCATCAAACACATCATGATCAATCCCGTTACTACCCAGATCTGCACCATATTCTTCAGAAAAAATATTGAAACGTAGTTTTTGGGCTTCCAGCACCTCAGCAGCTGTTTTGGCCAGACAAACCTCCAACGAAGGGGCCTGTGCACGCGCGGGCGTACTTAGGTACAAGGCATTTCTCAAGGCATCTTGCTTGGTGACATCGTGCTTGATCGCTTCCATCCAAGGGTCCATTTGTCATTTCGATGACACGAAATGTACGGACTGCATGTGACAGAGCTATAAAAGAAATATGAAGAAAAGGTGACTGAACTGAAAATGTTGCTTGACAAGCCTGAGGAAAAGCCTAAACTGACTTCAGCAAAAAAAATTTGGCGCTACTTCAGGTCAGTTCAATTCAGGCAAACCGCTTAAGCAATAGTTCTGTTTCTCGAATTTCACCCAGTTTTTTAGCTATTTTGTTCAATTCAGAAATCCAGGATATTGCTATGTCTGATACCGTAACCGGTCAAGTTAAATTTTTCAACGAATCCAAAGGCTTTGGCTTCATTTCCCGTGAAAACGGTCCTGACGTGTTCGTACACTTCAGCGCCATTCAGGGCAACGGCTTCAAAACCTTGGCTGAAGGCCAGAAAGTGTCTTTCACTGTGACTCAAGGTCAGAAAGGCCCACAAGCTGAAAACGTAACAGCGCTGTAATACTCGCGCCTACGTGAAGAAGCCGCCCCAGGGCGGCTTTTTTTATGCCCACTGCACGGCTTTTCTCTTGCTTCCAGCCAATTCTAGGGGCCGTGCCACATTGCCATTCCACCCTTCGATATAGCAAGCGCCTTTTGCAGCACCCATCAAAATAGCGGCAGGTATAGCCACCACCAGCATTTGTGCAGCCGTGCTGATAATGGAAATTCCCAAGCTGAAAGACCCAAGCGGTATGTTTAGCGGAAACTTCAATTTGGTTCCTGCCTCGGGCCCGCCGAAAGCCACTCCATTGCCAGCTGCGAGAGAAAGTATCAAGAACGCATCGACAGCGGCCCAGATCGAACTGGCGATTGCCCTGCCAATGCTAAAGCTGGTTACACGGGAGTTGGGCCGTTTCAGCGCGGCCTCGGTGATGTATCCCGCCAGCTTGGCGATTGGGCGAGTCAGTTGGTAGTTAAGAGACAACAATACACCGTGGTTAAAAACCCGCAAGCCCTCTGAGAACTTGGCCAAGCCACGGGTTAAAGGCCCATATTGGTGCGCGTTGTTCAGCATGTTCTCTGCGCTGTAACGCAGTCCTGTCGCTGGGTGCTTCAACACAGAGCCTGAATCCTGTGTGTCTTTCCGTGCACAAGCAAGCACGTTGAGCAAATTACCAGTCCCCTTCAAAACAAGTTTTCGAAAACTTTCTGCCCCACTTTCAATGTGATGGCGCATGTCCTTGAAATTGTCATGTGGATCAGCATGAATGGCAGAATGCTCAATCAGATTGGTCAAAGCGAGAAAATGATTCTCACGGGCCAACAGTTCGGCTTTGTCAGACTTGGGATCCAGAAAACGGCCTTGCGTGCTGCCCGAGGGGCTAAATTCTGTCAGATAAGACCCAATCGTCTTTTCAATGGCCTGCTTGATTTGCACTTCATTTTGTCTGCCATGAACATCGTTCAACAAACGATCCAGAAGAATTGGAGTTCCCTCGGCCGTGCGATGGTTCTGCCCAATTTTTTGCCGCAAAGCCCTTGAAAGCACAGCAACCGCACCGGGTTTGTTGTTCACGTCGTTGAGCAACAGATAAATTCGGTGAAGGTGCTTGTCCTTGTTGAACTGAATCAGGTTTGTTATCGCACTGCTCAATTTCGATTTGGAACCGACCATGCAACTGCTTGCCCCTAAGGCCAGCGATACCAAAGCAGACACCGCGGATATGGCACTGAAGCTGCAAGCCAGCGCGCGCATGTCGGTTTGCAAAGCCTGTTTCACATTGTTGAAGGCCCTGTGCATGCCTTCAGTGAATACCCCGCGGGAGAAGAGCGCAACAATGCCCGCGACCACGGGCAATACCGCAAGAACACGCAATTGGCTTGTAAATGATTTGTCATCGCGCTTTGGCGTGAACAATATTTTGCTGACCTTGAGCAACAACCCGGTGGGTGCTGCGCCCAGTTCGGTAACCCCATTGGCGTAATGGGCCCATCTGGAGAGCTTGACTGCGCGTTGATCCTGTTTGGACAAACCAAACCGTGGATCACGCAGCTGCGGATTAAACCGCAAATTGTCTTGCCGGTAAAAACGCGCCTTGACCAAAGGGCTGTCTGAGACATTCTCCGGTTTACCCTCGACTGCGCATTTGTAATGTTCCGAGAAAAGTGCCGCCGACACCCGCTGGCTGCTTTCATAAGCCGCCCGGTGGTAGCGCTGGTCTGCATTGTTGCCCTCAACCCAGGCCCTTAGCCTGGATTGCCAGCCTGTGCGAACCAGTTGCCCATTGCCAAGCGATTTGTAATTCGCCTTGCGAATGGTGTGGGCCCGGCAATTTGGCAAAGAGAAATTGTCTGTCGCGGGCGAGTATTTTAATTCAACAGGCGCAACTGCGTGTGTATGGGTTAAAACCAATGGTGGAGAACCAGCCATTACAACTTCCTTTGCTTGAATTCAAGACAAGGACTGACAGTGTTTTTTTATTAAGGTGACACGAATCAAGTCAGCTGGCAAAAACCAGAGCTCTCACTCCCTCACACGAGGGATAAAACATCATTCAAATTACGACCGGTGGCCATGGGTTCCACGTCCAGCCTTTCCAAAGGCAAACCGGCGCGGTTCACCCACAGCGTTGGAAGACCAAACCAGGTGGCTCCGCACGCGTCCCAGCAATTGCTGGAAACAAACAGGGTTTCCGAGGCCTTTGCGCCGAAGTGATTCAAACCCATTTGATACACAGCACTGTGAATTTTGAAAGTTTGCAGTGCATCGACTGACAACACCGCATCCAGCAAGCCCTGAAAGTTGGCACCACGCACGGCCACATTCAACATTTCCGTATTGCCATTGGACAGAATCGCAGTTTTGATGCCGCGGCTTTTCAATGCCTGCAACACTGCCCTGTTTTCAGGGTACGCAGCCAGGCTTGAGTACACATTCAGCAGCCGACGTTGCCGCTCCTCCGTCAAATCGAGCTTGAGTGCCTCGCAGGCATAACGCAAGGCATCAATAGTGATGTCCCAAAAAGGCTTGTAGCGCCCCGCCATGGCGCGCAGGCGGGTGTATTCAATTTGTTTATCACGCCACAACACCGAGAGGGCCGAGCCGTGCCCGGGGAAAATCTGCTCGGCAGTGCTTGACACAGAATACACATCGAACAAGGTGCCATAGGCATCAAAAAGAACCAATTTTGGAGTCGCCATTCCTTACACCTCGCCCTACAGATTGAGTAGTCTTTAGTTTATTGAATAAAACCACCATACTCTTCCAATTAATTGAAGACATTTTTACTTTTTAAGCAAAAGCATGGACCACTTTAAACAAATCACGACCTTTGCTGCGGTGGCGACCAAAGGCAGCCTTTCTGCTGCTGCCAGAGAAGAAGGTGTGGCACCAGCCGTCATTAGCAGACGCCTGGATGCGCTGGAAGAGCGACTGGGGGTCAAGCTCTTGCTTCGCACAACCCGGACCTTGAACCTGACCTATGAAGGCTCGGCGTTTCTCGAGGACTGTCAGCGAATATTGAACGACCTGTCCAACGCCGAGGCCAGTGTCAGCCTGGGCGGTATCAAGGCCAGCGGGCACCTTCGCGTGTCTGCACCTGGCGGGTTCGGTAGGCAGCATGTGGCACCTCTGGTGCATGACTTTGTACGTGAGCACCCTGAAGTAACCGTGTCACTGGATCTGTCAGACCGGGTTGTTGATTTGTTGAATGAAAACATGGACTGCGCTGTAAGAATTGGGGTGCTGCCCGACTCCAGCCTGGTGGGTGTGAAACTGGCTGACAACCAGCGGCTGGTGGTTGCCACGCCCACCTACCTTCAACGGCACGGCAGGCCGCAGCATCCAAGTGACCTGGCCAATCACAACTGCCTGAACCTGGTCAGCTCGGGCGCCCCGAGTGGCTGGCTGTTTACCATTCAGGGTGAAGCCACTCCAATCAGGGTGAGCGGCAGCCTTGCATGCAATGACGGTTCGTCCATTCTCGATTGGGCCTTGAACGATGCGGGCCTGGCCTGGCGCAGCCGCTGGGAAGTACAACAACACCTGCGCAGTGGCAAGTTGGTAACCGTGCTGGACGATTTTATTGCGCCACCCAATGCAATTTACGCGGTGTTCCCCCAAAGGAAGCACCTGCCCTTGCGCGTGCGCTTGTGGATCGATTTTCTCAAGCACCGCTACAGCATTGACTCTTACTGGAATACCTGAAACTTGAGTGCAATAAACCGCGAAAAGGCCCCTTTAATCCACAAATTGATGCGCAGGCAGGTGTAACAAAATAGCTGTGGGGTGATATGCCCCGAACAATCAGCTCTACTTTTTCCACTTGCCACAGGTTGTATCAGGTGACTACAAGCAAAATCCGATATCAATGGATTCTCGCCGGAGCCATGCTCTGCGTGCTCGGCCTTGCCTTGCTTGCAATGGCTGCTGCTGACCTGCGCCGTATCAATGATTCGGCTGAACAAAATACCCAAACCCAGCTTCGATTGCTTCACGATATTCTGCACGACGAATTCAGTGCAGTTGTTCGATCATTTGACGAAGCCACCCTGCAGCTGGCGGACAGTATTGATATCAACAACGGCAACAACATTCACAAGCGCCTTGAATTGCTGAAAAGTGCGCTGCCCGCCATGGAGACCATCGTGGCCCGTGATTCTGCTGGCAACATCGTGGGACAAACCAGGGTAGACCAAGACCTGATCAACACCCAAGCCGCTTTCACACCCAATGCAAGACTTTTGCACAACGAAAGGCTCGTATCCTTTTCAAACTCTTTCAATGCCAACGGCCAGTTGGTGCTGGTGATCAACTACCAGGTTAAAGACGCGCAAGGCGAAATGCTGGGTGTAATTCAAGGCAGACTCAATGCACGGTACCTGGAGCGCAAAGTGGCCTCGCTTCAACTGGGCGAACACATGCGCAGCGGTATTGCCTTTAAAGATGGCACGGTGCTACTTGTGCAACCTGAGTTCAAAAAAATTGTGGGCAAACAATTGCCTTATTTCGAGTCCCTCCGGACGCTGGCAGACCAAACGCAGGCGGCAAGCAATTTGATTGAACACGGCTTGTTCAAAGACCATTATTTCGCAAGCCTGTCACTGGCAAATTCCGACCAGTTAAATACGCCCATTCCCCTGTACCTGATCACCTGGGCCGATGCGGCGCCCATGAAAGCCCAGTGGCGAGAACAAACCATTAGCCTTTTTCTGGGTTACCTGGCCTTTTGCATACTGGCAGTGCTGATGGTGAAGGCCAGCATGACCTATCAGGTTCAACAGGTTTTGGCGAAAGAAAAAGCCAAGGCTGACCAGCAATTCAACGACGAACGCTTTCAATTGGCCACCGAGAGTGCAGGTATTGGAGTTTGGGAATACAACATTCAGGACAAGTTCATTCGCTGGGACAGCGCCATGCGCAAAATTTACGGCGTGAAAGATGAACAGGAACTGGTGTCCTACAAAGAGTGGCTGAGTTACGTGCTTCCAGAGGATGTCAATAAACTGGGCACCGTGTTGCTCGAGGCCTCGAAGAACCAGGACACCTTTCAATTCAACTTCAACATTCGCCGGGCAAGTGACGGGCGTATTCGCCACATACAAGCCCGTGCAAAAACCCACAGAAACGCCAAAGGAATTCCTTTCAGAATGATTGGGGTGAATGTGGATGTGACTGTACAACGCCAATTTGAAGATGCCTTGCGCGAGGCAGAAGCCCGATTCCGTTCCTCGTTTGAATGGGCGGCAATTGGCATGGCAATGCTGGACTTCAAAGGTCAATTCCTGCAAGTCAACAAGGCATTGTCAGAAATTCTGGGATACAGCGAAGAGGAGTTGCTGGGCTTTAGTTTTGATGCGATTACCCACCCGCAAGACACCATGCAACACACCCACCTGGTACGCGATGTACTGAAGGGACGCCGCCACAACTACCAACTTGAAAAACGCTACATACACAAGGAAGGACATGTGGTGTGGGTGCATCTTTCGGTGTCGGCTGTACGCAATGACAAAGGCCGGGTGATCTACTTTATTTCCCAAATCCAGGACATATCTGAACGTAAGCGCAATGAGGCAACCCTGATTGAGCGGGAACATTTTCTGCGAACCCTGTCTGAATGCTTACCGGGATTGGTGTCGTACTGGAGCACTGACTTGCGTTGCCATTTTGCCAACCGCAACCATGAAAAATGGTCGAGCATTCCAGCAGACAAAATGCGTGGGCAACACATGCGCAAGGTGCTGGGTGAAGAACTGTTTATTCATGACCACCACTATGTGCTGGGCGTACTGAAAGGCGAAAAGCAGCGTTTCGAACGCAGAAAACCACTGCCCTCTGGCGGCTATGCCGACATGTTGGTGCATTTGATTCCGGATGTACTGTACGGCAAGGTTGAAGGCTTTTTCTCGATTTCAACCAACATTACCGACTTCAAGGCGCAACAACGTGAACTTGAACGAATTAACCATGTGTTGACCGAGCGCACCCAACAAGCTGAAGCAGCAAGCAAGGCCAAAGGTGCATTTTTGGCCAATATGAGTCATGAAATTCGCACGCCCATGAATGCGATCATGGGCTTGCTGCAATTGCTGGAAGACACCGACCTGCAGGCCAAACAACGCGACTATCTCAGCAAAATTGGCTCTGCTGCTGATGTATTGCTGAACGTTTTGAACGATATTCTGGATATTTCAAGGGTTGAAGCCAATAAGCTGGAACTGAGCCACAATCGTTTTCTGCTGGACCAGGTCCTTAGCAAGGCCACCGATTTATTTGCTTACCGTGCAGAAGAAAAAGCGATTCAGTTGTACTGCACCAAAGATGCAAACTGCCCAGTCAGCCTGAAAGGCGATCGCCTTCGCTTGGCACAAATTCTGAACAACCTGTTGTCCAATGCTCTGAAATTCACAGAGAAAGGACGTATTCATTTGCAGGTACAAAGCGTAGCCGATGGCAAGCAACTTCAATTCAGTGTGAAAGACAGCGGCATAGGCATGAACAAGGAGCAATGTGAAGCGCTGTTCAAGCCTTTCAGCCAGGTGGATGACAGTTCATCGCGCCGCTACGGCGGGGCCGGACTGGGCCTGTCGATCTGCAAGAATCTGGTAGAACTGATGGGTGGTCGAATTTGGGTGGAGAGCACGCCCGGTGTGGGTACAACTTTCCATTTCACGGTCAATTGCGTTGAGCCGGAATTCAAGATCAGGGCTGAAGACCAGCAGGCCTTGAAATTGCAAACGCTGGCAGCACCCGCTGACACTGGACCAGCAGTTCCACCGATGTTGAACAAGCGTGTGCTGGTGGTGGATGACCACAAACTGAACCGCATGGTGGCCTCGGAGATGTTGAAAAAATGGGGTGCGCAGGTACACCTGGCGGAAAACGGCAAGGAGGCCGTGCAAGCGTGCGTTTCTGAACGGTACGACATGGTGTTGATGGACCTGCAAATGCCGGAAATGGACGGCTATGAAGCCACTGCCAGGATTCTTGAAGAACTGGGCAATGCGGCACCACCCATTGTTGCTGTGACTGCATCAGCCAGCGAACAGGATCGAATGGACATTCTGAATGCGGGCATGTGCGAGCACGTCATCAAACCATTCAAGAAAGAGACCCTGATTCGGATACTGCTGGATATTCAAGGGCAACAATCCACAAAATCGCTTTAATATCAAAACACTCAAAAGGGGAATCCCCCAAAACTAGAGATACTTCACTTTGTGAACATTGGTGATACTTGCTGAACTACAACAAGCAAACCACCACAAAGGAAGTGCCATGTTCAATACCATACGTGCCAAACTGGGATTTGGCTTCGCTCTCGTGATTGCCCTGGGCCTGCTGACAGGTGCGCTCGGGTTGATTAACGCCAAAGAAATAATGGATGGGGCTCAGGCCAACGAGCACACCCACGAAGTGCTGCGGGAAGTTGGCCTTATTCGGGAAAACATGACCAATATTGAAACCGGGCAACGCGGGTTTCTGGTCACTGGATATCCCACCTACCTTGAGCCCTACACCGAGGGCAAAAAAGAAATCGACACGCACTTTGCAGCAGCGATCAAACTCACTTCAGACAATCGTGCACAAACCGAAAGACTTAAGCAACTGCGGGAGATGTATTCGAACTGGCTGAATCTTTCAATCGAGAAGACCATTGAGTTGCGCCAATCGCTGAACAATCAAGAGATCGACCAGACCGAGTTCATGAACCGGTTCATTTCTTTGTCGGGCAAACCCATCATGGACAAAATGCGCGAGCTGATTGGGCAGATTGAACAAGAAGAGCTGAATTTGCTGAAAACTCGCACACAAGCGGCTCAGGCAACATATCAAACAGCCTTGTGGTCAGTGGCAGCGGCCTTGATTGCAAGCTTCGTGGTGGGCGTTTTTGCCACCATCAGTCTGGTTAAGCTGCTTCAAAACAAATTGGGCACTGCAGGCAAACACATCAATGCTTTGGCCAATGGTGAATTGAACAGCCCCATCCAACACCAAAATAAGGATGAGGTAGACCAATTGCTGGCCGCCTTGGCCACAGCACAGGGCAACCTGAAAAAATTGATTGATGGCATCCGCCAATCGGCACTTGAGCTCAGCAGCAGCGCAACACAAGTTCAAGAGTCTTCAACAACCATGGCCAATGCGGGTGTGGAACAAGCCGACGCCACTTCGTCGATGGCTGCTGCGGTTGAAGAATTGACCGTCAGTATTTCTCAAATTTCCGAGAATTCAAACGACGCAACAGCCACCGCCAATGCGGCACGCGAATCGGCCGACAATGGCATGGTGACTTTGGGTGAGGTGGTTGCAGGCATTCAGCGAATTGCACAGGCCGTAGAAACCAGTGCGCAAGCGGTTCAAACACTGGAGAAACAATCGGCAGACATTTCGGAAATCGTATCCACGATCACCGAGATTGCTGACCGCACCAATCTGCTGGCATTGAATGCGGCCATCGAAGCTGCCCGGGCAGGTGAACAGGGTCGGGGCTTTGCCGTGGTGGCGGATGAGGTACGCAAACTGGCTGAACAAACCAAGGGATCCACCGACCGAATTTCCAGCATGGTATTTGAAATTCAAAACATCACACAAGGCGCAGTGAAGTCCATGGATACTTCGGTACAACTGGTACAGGAAGGAATTAACCAAGCCGATGTGGTGAATACAACCATCCAGAAAATCAAGTCTGACTCGGATCGGGTTTCAGAGGCGATTGCAGCGATTGCGGTGTCCATGAAAGAGCAATCGAATGTCAGCATCGAGATCAGCCGCAACGTAGAGCGTGTTGCACAGATGACGGAAGAAAATACAGCCGCCGCGCAGCAGAATACACAGGTGGCTGCACATTTGTCTGGCGTGTCGCAATCGATGATGAATGCGGTCAAAGTATTCAAAACAGAATAAGCCGCATTCCTCTACGCAACTTTGGGGCAAAGTCTTTGTCTATGAATCAAGTGCGTTCCATACGCACTTGTTATCATTAGAACAATACTATTTGGAATACCCCCATCATGCCCCATGACGTTTCCCTGATTGCCACCCTGGCATTTGGTTTTGGCCTTGCGCTCATCTTCGGTTTTATCGCAGAAAAACTAAAGGCTCCCGCCTTGTTGGGTTATTTGGTTGCCGGATTCCTGATTGGCCCAGCCACCCCTGGCTTTGTAGCGGACCCCGCACTAACCAATCAATTGGCCGAAGTCGGTGTGATGCTTCTGATGTTCGGTGTGGGCATGCACTTTTCGCTCAATGATTTGCTGGCCGTGAAGAAGATTGCCGTGCCGGGCGCCATCGTTCAAATGACGGCTGCAACGCTACTGGGCATGGGAGTGGCCTATTTCTGGGATTGGCCCATGGGCCAGAGCCTGGTGTTTGGCCTAGCTTTGTCGGTGGCCAGCACGGTGGTGTTGCTAAAAGCCCTGGAAGCCCGCGGCATGCTAACAAGTGCAAACGGTCAAATTGCAGTGGGTTGGCTGGTGGTTGAAGACCTGGCCATGGTACTGATTCTGGTTTTGCTTCCGCCACTGGCAGGTTTGTTGAAAGGCGGAACCCTGGACCCGGAAACCAATCTGATCTTCGACATCGGTTTCACCTTGGTGAAGGTGGCGCTTTTCGTGGGTTTGATGCTGGTTGTGGGCAAGCGTGTTATTCCCTGGATGCTTTGGCACATTGCGAAAACAGGCTCCCGTGAATTGTTCACACTCTCAGTCATTGCACTGGCCATCAGCCTGGCTTTTGTCGCTGCTGGCCTGTTTGATGTGTCTTTCGCACTGGGTGCCTTCTTTGCGGGCATGGTAATGCGGGAATCTGAACTGAGCCACCGCGCTGCCGAGGAATCCCTGCCATTGCGAGACGCATTCGCTGTGCTGTTTTTTGTGTCAGTGGGTATGCTGTTTCAATTCGATGTCATTGTTGAGTACCCGCTGCGCGTACTCGCTGTGGTGGCCATTATCGTGCTGGGCAAATCGCTGGCTGCTGGCGCACTGGTCCTGCTGTTCAAGTACCCCCTCAAGAGCGCTTTGGTTATTGCGGCCAGCCTTGCACAAATTGGTGAGTTCTCATTCATTTTGATTGGGTTGGGTTTGTATCTGGGTCTGGTGGACTTACAGGTACAAAGCCTGGTCGTTTCCGGCGCAATTTTGTCGATTGCCCTGAACCCGGTTGTGTTTTCCCTGATTCCCAAATTGAACGACAGCATGGTCAGGCGTTATCAATGGGTTCGCAATTTGAATGCACGCAGCCACAGCATGGAAGAGCTACCTGAGCAAACCGATGGCAAGTACCTTGGTAAACACGTGGTGTTGGTGGGGCACACCGAGTTGAGCAAACGAATTGCCAAATCACTGAAGAAAAAAAATGTACCCATGGTGATTGTTGATACCAGCCGCGAGGTGGTGGCCAAACTGAGAAAGAATGGACAGGCTGCCGTGTCTGGCGAATATGCAGACCCAGTGACCTTGGTTCAAGCGCACACCACCAACGCAAATAGCCTTGTTATTGCCACTGGCGATACCCCGGGGCTGAGCCAGATGATCGAAAACGCCAAAATGCTGAACCCGGCAATTCAGATTTTTGTGCAGGCGTACTCGAAAGAGGAAAAACAAATGCTGGGCGCCCTGCCCGATGTACATGTGTACCGCTGGGAAGACACATTGAGCGATGCCATCGTTCACGACCTCATCAAAACCCGGCCAGAGCCTTCAAACGCCTAATTGATTTTTGTTTCAAATTCGTGAATTTGCTTGAATTGCGGGGTTCAGAACCACCCCGCATTTCAAGGTTTTGAAAGTCAACCGAACTGCTGATAATTGACAAAATTTCAATCTTTGTCATTCAGGAATTTCGATGCTTCAAACCATACAGTCAAAAATAGTATCGGGCTTCGCCTTGTTGATCGCTTGCGTCGCCATTGGAGGGGGCTTGGGCTTGTGGAACATGCAACGCATTCAAGTCAGTGGGCTGAACAACACCGACAGTTTCAAAACACTGCAACATGTCAGCACCATTCGTGAGAGTCTGGTTTTCATTGAATCGGGCCAACGGGGATACTTGCTGACTGGCGATGACTCCTATTTGTCGACATACCAATTTGGCAAAAAACGCTATCAGGAAGAACTTGCTTATCTGTCAAAACGCAAAAATGAACTGCCAGAATCATTCGTCTGGGTTGAGGAATTGCAAACCCTCTATTCGCCATGGCTGACTTTTTCGATCGATGAAACCATCAAACTGCGTCAAAGCCTGGACAAGGGTGAACTTGATCAGGCTGATTTTCTGGACATCTTTGCAGCCATGTCTGGCAAGCCCATCATGGATAAAATGCAGGCCTTGCTGGATCAGGTTGAATCTGCCGAAAAAACCATGCTTGAGAATCGCACTGCCCAGTCTGTTCAAACCTACACCAGTTCTCTGTGGGCGGTAGGTTCAGTGGTTGTCTTGTCCTTGCTCGCGGGTGTCATGATCATGCTTCGCCTTGGGAAATTGCTCAGAACCAAACTCGCCAAAGCAAACCAGCATATTCGGGAATTGGCAAACGGTCAGCTTGGGCGCACCGTTCACACTCAAGGCAAAGATGAAATCGACACACTGTTGCAAGAGATATCCAAAGCCCAGAATAATCTTCGGGTATTGATCAACGGCATTCGCCAATCAGCACAGGAACTGGATGACAACTCAAATCAGGTGTCTAGCCTGTCGCAGTCCATGGCCAAGTCCAGTGACGAACAAGCCGAGGCCACTTCGACCATGGCTGCGGCAGTTGAAGAACTCACCGTCAGCATTTCGCACATCTCGGAGAATACTTCTCAGGCCAGCGACACGGCACACACTGCTAGAAATGCTGCTGAAAATGGCATTGCCACTTTGAAAATGGTCGTGGGTGGAATTGAACGAATCGCCCACTCGGTTGATGAAAGCGCATTGACAGTACAAACACTCGAGGCACGTTCGAATGATATTTCAGAAATCATTTCAACCATCACTGAAATAGCTGAACACACGAACCTGCTGGCCTTGAATGCAGCCATTGAAGCTGCCAGAGCCGGGGACCAGGGCCGTGGATTCGCAGTGGTTGCGGACGAGGTTCGAAAACTTGCAGAACAAACCAAGACCGCAACGCATCGGATCTCGGACATGATCTATGACATTCAACGCATGACTCAAGGTGCGGTCGGCAGTATGGGTAATTCTGTGAAACTGGTTCAGGCTGGCTTGAGCCAGGCCAATCAAGTGAACATGACTATCCTGGACATCAAAAACCATTCTGAACGGGTTTCAGACGCAATTTCAACCATTGCCGTGTCCATGAGGGAACAGTCGCAGGTGAGTGTACAGATTAGCCAAAGTGTGGAGAAAGTGGCGAGAATGACCGAAGAAAATACCCAAGCTGCACAAAACAACACCCGGGTAGCACAGCAACTTCAATCCGTATCGAATGTGCTTGTGCATGCGATCAGTACATTCAAATAAAAAGCCCGGCAAGTTTCTTACCGGGCTTCAGCACTCGCTGTTGGGCCTTTTGTAAAGGCCCAGCAAGGGGAAAAATACTCTTGAATTGATTTTTTGAGCTTGTCTCCTCTCCCCCTCAGTCGGTCAATCTATCCACCCCTCTTGGGGTGGGAGACTGCCAAGATTGCCGACAAATTCAGTTCAACCAGCAAATCAGTGGAACTGTTCTTCTTCTGTAGAGCCTTTCAAGGCTGTTACTGAAGAAGCACCACCCTGGATCACAGTGGTTACATCATCGAAGTAGCCTGCGCCAACTTCCTGCTGGTGAGATACGAAAGTATAACCCTGTTCGCGTGCTGCAAACTCAGGTTCTTGAACCATATTGACATAATGCTTCATGCCTTCGCCTTGAGCGTAGGCGTTTGCGAACTTGAATGTGTTGTACCAGTTGACGTGGATACCGGCCAATGTGATGAATTGGTACTTGTAACCCAAGGCAGACAGGTCTTCCTGGAAGGAAGCGATTTGGCTGTCGTTCAGGTTCTTCTTCCAGTTGAAAGAGGGTGAGCAGTTGTAGCTCAACAGCTTGCCTGGGTTCTTTTCCAGAACGGCTTGCGCGAACTCACGGGCAAAACCGATGTCGGGCGTGCCTGTTTCACACCACACCAAGTCAGCATAAGGTGCGTATGCGATACCACGGCTGATGGCCTGTTCCAGACCGTTTTTCACGCGGTAGAAGCCTTCAGGAGTGCGCTCGCCAGTCAGGAATGGCTTGTCGTTTTCGTCGAAATCGGAAGTCAACAGGTTGGCGGCTTCAGCGTCTGTACGGGCCAGAACGATTGAAGGAACACCCATTACGTCGGCTGCCAAACGAGCAGAAATCAACTTCTGGATCGCTTCAGCGGTTGGAACCAACACCTTGCCACCCATGTGACCGCACTTCTTCACAGCGGCCAATTGGTCTTCGAAGTGAACACCAGCTGCACCCGCAGCAATCATGTTCTTCATCAGTTCGTAAGCATTCAGTACACCGCCGAAACCAGCTTCACCGTCAGCAACGATGGGCAGGAAGTAGTCGATTGCGTCTTCAGCTTTCATTTTGCCGTCGCAAATGTTTTTCCACTGAATTTCGTCAGCGCGCTGGAATGTGTTGTTGATACGACGAACCATTTTTGGCACAGAGTCGTATGCATACAAAGACTGGTCTGGGTACATTGTCTCGGAGCTGTTGCCGTCAGCAGCAACTTGCCAGCCTGACAGGTAAACGGCTTCCAGACCAGCTTTGGCTTGCTGCATGGCCTGGCCAGCAGTGATCGCGCCAAAAGCGTTTACATAGCCCTTTTTGGCTGTGCCGTTTACTTTTTCCCACAGCTTTTCAGCACCGCGCTTGGCCAGTGTGTATTCTGGCTGCAGTGAACCACGCAGACGTACCACGTCTTCGGCCTTGTAGCCGCGCTTTACCAGCTTCCAGCGTGGGTTGGTTTCCCAGTCTTTGTTGAGTTCTTGAACCTGTTGGTCAAAAGATTTCATAGTGATGTCCTCAGAAGGCAATAGAGAAAAAAGAAAACGGTTCGCTTGATGGCCTACTTGCGGTGCCCTGCGGGTGCAGCTTCGCGGGTATCACTTGGGCAAGTGGTGTCGATCAGGTGATGAGCCGTATCTTACAGATCATTTCGCAGAGCAACAAGAGTTATATCTTATACAAGACTTTTTTTCGTATTGTTTAAAATCAATTACTTACGTTAAATTAATCACGATGTGAAATACTTTTTCTCTAAATGAAAAAGAGTATCCACTCTAAATCATGCGGCGCAACCTACTAAAAATGGTTCGTGTGAACATTTTGGCCTTGCCGAACCACTCAAAAAAAAACAACCAACGGACATCCACATGACTCGCTCGCTTCCATCCCACATGGTTGGTCAGAACCAATATGGCTTGATCTCATCTGCCGCGAACCACAACCATTCAGTTCGGATTGGCACTACAGGGTGCGCGCTTTGCGTGGGCCTGGCCTTGTGGCGCGAGTCCGATGGCAAGGCCTTGGTGGCTCACATACAACCGGATCAATTGCACAAGATTAAAGAATCAGTTGATCGAATTTATCAACTGATCCCGAATCCCAGCAAATTCTTGTGCGTGACGGCCGGCGTGGACAAAAGCACCAATGAAATCGTTGATTCGCTGGTAAAAACTTATGGCACGCTGCCCATCGTGAAAAAAGGCTACGATGAAATATCAATAGTTTCTGGCACTGGCGCCATTCGGATAAGTCGAACTTCGTTGATTCAAACCGATGAAACAAGGCCACCAAATTTTTTGACCGGAGACCTGTCCTGAAACAATTAGCTCAAGGCTGTTTCTGAAATCAAAACACCGTCCTCATCCGCATACACCCAATTGCCGGGGCGCACAGTGGTGAAACTCAAGGCCACTTCGATGTTCTCATGACCAATGCCTCGCTTCTGGCTTTTCATGGGGTGCGCAGCCAAGGCACGAATTCCCACATCACATTCATCCAGCTCCAGGGTGTCGCGCACGCAGCCATACACCACAATGCCCGCCCAATTGTTTTTCTCAGCCAGCATGCCCAAGTTGCCGCCCACCAGGGCGCAACGCATGCTTCCACCGCCATCGACCACCAATACTTTGCCCTGCCCGTCTTTTTCAAGGGCGCTGCGCACCAGTGAGTTGTCTTCAAATACTTTCAAAGTGTGGGCTTGCCCCATAAAACTGCTTTTCATGCCCCAACTTTGAAACATCGGCTCAACAACACGCAAAGTGCCTGCGGCAATTTTGTCCTCGTTGGCATCGCAAAGATCAGTGGTAGGGGTCATGGAAAGCTCCGAAAATTAAGTGAATGAATAGCCAAAATTTAAACATGAAATTCAGGCACTAAACATGACCGAAAGGTTTCACTGCTGATTTCTGAATTCCCTCGGGGAGATACCCTGCCATTTTAGAAATGCGCTTGTAAAGCTGCGGCGATCGGAATAGCCAAGGTTCGCAGCGATGGTTTCAATGTCAAGCACCGAGCCTTTCAACATCTCGCAGGCCAGTTCGTGGCGAACATCCCCCAGAATTTCAGCATACGACTTACCTTCGCTTTTAAGCCTTCGCTGCAAGGTGCGGGGGTGAATGTGCAGCACGTCGGCTATCGTCTGTATTGGTTCACTTAACATACTCAAGCGCGACTTCAACAAGCGCTTGATCTGTTTTTCAAGGGTTTGCTCCTCAACATCCGGCAACAGGCGGTTCAAAATTACAGCCTGCGCCTTGTGGTGTGCTGAAGGAATTCCTCCTGGCAAAGGCAAATCCAGTGCAGAAGAATCAACCACCAAACGGTTGTGGGCCTGCTGGAACAACACCGTGGTTTTTAGCACTTCTTGATAAGCAGATTCCAGCGTCAAAGGCGCATGGCGAAACTCAATCCGCTTGATCAAGTGTGAACCGGGGCTGAGAAGATGAATAAACTTCAATACGGCTGACATGGAAGCTTCAACAAAACCGGGCAGGTCTTCGTTCACACCTTCCGGATCGGACACCTTGATTTCCAGTGCAGCCTCGTCCCCCAGGTCAAGCGTGATGAAGTGCAAATTGGGGTGCAACAGCTTGGGCGACCAGTCCAGCACACGCATGGCCTCTTGTGGGGTTGAAGCGCTTGTCACAAAAGTGGCCAACTCGGGCAAGCCATCGAAGTTGAAAGAATCACCAAACACCAGGGGAAAGTGTTGGCTGGGCTTGCGTGCCTCAACCGCAGAGAACAAGGAACTGAAGCACGACAAAGACATGCGCCGGCGTGGGTCCCCGCTCATGTCAATTTCCAGTTTCAATTCTTGCATCACACTGTTCAAATCAATGTCGCAGCGCCGCGCGGCGTTGGCCAGGCTTGCAAGCATTTGAAAATTGATGGTTTCCACCAAACCCCCTGTAGCGTGATCAGATTAAATCTGTCGCGAATTCTTCCTTTTTTGTCATTTCAAATCATATCGTGTGTTGTGGTGATTCGGTAATCTTTATTCACACAATGCAGCAGGAGGCAGTCATGACAACAACATCGTTCAAAGAAGACATCGTGGTCCGGAAAGATCTGGATTTTGGAATCACCGACAAAGACATTCCACGCTATTGGATGGATGGAGACGCGTTCAAAACCCGCGTGATTGATGGTGTCCAAATGAGTTTTCCGGACGGCGAACGCTATTTCATCTCGAGCGTGCGGAATTTCAAAGACAAAATTACCGATCCTGAGTTGCTGAAGGCGGTAAAAGATTTTTCTTTTCAGGAAGGTCAACACGGCAAAGTACACACCGACTACAACAAGCGCCTGAAGGAACAAGGCGTACCGGTGGACAAAATGTTGCATGTAATCACAAAAATCATGAACCGCCGTTTGCAGGTGCTTTCGCCTGAATACAACCTGGCCATGACAGCCGCACTGGAGCATTTCACGGCCATGATGGCCGAGATGTTTTTTGCGCGCAAAGAGGTGATGGCGGGCGCGGATCATCGGGTTCGTGCCATGCTGGCCTGGCATGCAGTGGAAGAAATGGAACACAAGGCCGTGGCATTTGATGTCATGCAGAAAGTGGCCAAAGTAGGTTACTTCAAGCGAAGCCTTGCGATGGCTCACGCCATGTTCAACTTCACGCTCCACACCTTGGTGTTCACATGGATTATTTTGGGCACCGATGGTTTCAAGGGCTGGACCCGGTTCAAAATGTACTCGAAAGGCCTGGTGTGGCTGTTGGGACCCAAGGGGCTGTACAGCAGCCTATTGCCCAAATTGTTGAACTACTTCAAACCAGGCTTTCATCCATGGCAAGACCCCACTGTTCATAACTATGGGGTGTGGCTTGAAACCTTCAACAAGACAGGTAACCCGGTCGAGGCTGGCGAGGCAATGTACGCTGCAGCGCATTGATACGTGGGCATCGCGAGGCCTGTGTATTGTTCACTGTGCAGCGCAAGAACCAATACTCGCGCTGGAGAAGCCTGGCCCCAGTCACTTCTCTCGACAGCCCCGCCCAACGTGAATATTGCGGCGGTGGCCGTTCTGACCCCGTTCGGAATGGATGCCGCAAACGCTAACGCGTCTTGCGGAGCCGCTTCGCGTCTAATCCATTCCAAACGGGGAACGGCGGGCGGGTCTTGAACGTCGCGAGTAAGTGACTGGGGCAAGGCTTCTCAGGCGCGGAGTTTAGCGGCTTCGAAGAAAGAAGCCACGCGACTTCGAAGAAAGAAGCCACGCGACTTCGATGAGCACAGCTATGCGATTTCAAATAGCTGCACTCAGTGAACCACCCGTTCAAAAGTGAACGCCCCTTCCTTGAAGTCCACTGGTACCACGTCATTCGGCCCAAACCGGCCTTCCAGAATCATTTTTGAAACCGGGTTTTCAATGATTTGCTGGATGGCTCGCTTCAAAGGCCTTGCACCATACAAGGGGTCAAAACCTGCCTTGACCACTTCGGCCAATGCGGCATCACTGACTTCCAGGCGCATGTCGCGGCTGGCCAAGCGCTGCTGCAAACGCTGCAACTGGATGCGGGCGATATTCGCAATGTGCGCATTGTCCAAAGCGTGGAACACCACCAGCTCATCCACACGGTTGATGAATTCCGGACGGAAGTGCAGCTTCACCTCTTCCATGACCGCTGCTTTAATCACTTCGCCATCCTGACCCGCCAAACGCTGAATTTCAAGCGACCCCAAGTTTGAGGTCATTACAATCACTGTGTTTTTGAAATCCACCGTGCGGCCTTGTCCGTCAGTCAGGCGGCCATCATCCAGCACTTGCAACAGCACGTTGAATACATCGGGGTGGGCCTTTTCAACCTCATCCAGCAAAATCACGCTGTAAGGTTTGCGGCGCACGGCTTCGGTCAGGTAACCGCCTTCGTCGTACCCCACATAGCCGGGGGGTGCACCCACCAATCGGCTTACGGTGTGCTTTTCCATGAATTCGCTCATGTCGATGCGAACAAGGTGATCTTCCGAATCGAACAGGAAACCCGCCAAGGCTTTGCACAATTCTGTTTTACCCACGCCTGTGGGGCCCAGGAAAAGAAATGAACCCAAGGGCTTGTTGGGATCGGAAAGCCCCGCACGAGAACGGCGAATGGCGTCTGATACCAAAGTAACGGCTTCATCTTGCCCAACTACGCGCATGTGTAGGGCCGCTTCCATTTGCAGCAATTTGTCGCGTTCGCCTTGCAACATTTTGCTCACCGGAATGCCGGTTGCGCGGCTAACCACCTCTGCAATTTCTTCAGTGCCCACCTGGGTGCGCAACAGCCTGTTCGGCTTTTTTTCGCCGCCCTCGTTGTCTTTCACGTCGTTCAGCTTTTTCTCCAGATCGGGCAATTTGCCATACTGAAGTTCAGACACTTTTTGCCAATCGCCCTTGCGTTTCCACTGCTCGATTTCTGCGCGAATGTGATCAATTTCTTCCTTGATGGCCGCACTGCCCTGCACTGCTGCTTTTTCACTTTTCCAGATTTCGTCGAGGTCTGCATACTCACGCTCAAGACGAACAATTTCCTCTTCGATCAGGGCGAGGCGCTTTTTAGAGGCGTCGTCTTGCTCGCGCTTCACAGCTTCTCGTTCAATTTTCAGCTGAATGATCCGACGATCGAGCTTGTCCATTTCCTCAGGCTTGGAATCAATTTCCATCTTGATTCGCGCGGCAGCCTCATCAATCAAGTCAATGGCTTTGTCGGGCAGGAAGCGATCGGTAATGTACCGGTGGCTAAGCTCCGCAGCCGCAACAATGGCGGGGTCGGTAATGTCCACGCCGTGGTGCAACTCATAGCGTTCCTGCAAACCACGCAGAATGGCAATGGTACTTTCAACACTGGGCTCGCCCACCAGCACTTTCTGGAAACGGCGTTCAAGTGCTGCATCTTTTTCAATGTACTTGCGGTATTCATCCAGCGTGGTGGCGCCAATACAATGCAATTCGCCGCGGGCCAGTGCAGGCTTTAACATATTGCCGGCATCAATTGCACCCTCGGCTTTACCCGCGCCCACCATGGTGTGAATTTCATCGATAAACACAATGGTTTGGCCTTCATCAGCGGCCACGTCTTTCAATACGGCTTTCAGGCGTTCTTCAAATTCACCCCTGTACTTGGCACCGGCCAGCAACAAGGCCATGTCCAATACCAACACACGCTTGTTCTTTAAGGTGTCGGGTACCTCGCCATTGACAATACGCTGCGCCAAGCCTTCCACAATAGCGGTTTTTCCGACACCAGGTTCGCCGATCAGTACCGGGTTGTTTTTGGTTCTACGTTGCAAAATTTGAATGGCACGACGAATTTCGTCGTCGCGACCAATGACAGGGTCTAGCTTGCCCATGCGGGCACGTTCAGTGAGGTCTATGGTGTATTTTTTCAAAGCTTCGCGCTGACTTTCCCCATCGGCGCTGTCGACAGCTGCGCCACCGCGCACCTGCTCAATTGCAGTGTTCAGCGACTGGGCATTCAAGCCCGCCTCTTTCATGACCTTGGCCAAGCCGGTGCTGTCTTGCAAACAAGCCAGCAAAAAAAGCTCACTGGCAATAAACTGGTCGCCACGCTTTTGCGCCTCTTTGTCGGTGAGGTTCAAGGCAGCTTGTAATTTGCTGCCAATCTGGATTTGACCGGCATTGTTCGCCACTTGAGGCAGGTTGTTCACCTCGGCCTCAACGCCTTTGACCAACACCTGCGGGTTACCGCCCGCTTTGCTGATCACCCCTCGAACAGACCCCTCGCCCTGCTTGAGCATGGCCAACAACACGTGTGCAGGTTCAACTGTGGGGTTGTCTTTTCCCACAGCCAGGCTTTGGGCGTCGGCCAAAGCTTCCTGAAACTTGGTGGTGAGTCGATCTAAACGCATGTGTGCAAACCCTTCTTAACAATTTTGAGTCACAATACCCATGAACCGTATGTGTGGGCGAGCGTGGTGATTTCAAGATAACGCCAACACAAATGACTTGCACTATTTTTCAAGTACGCTGCCATGCAAATCAAACAACTCCAAGTTGCTTACGCGCCCGAGCATGATCGCATCCTGATGCGAATCAATTCGGCTGAAAACCAAGAGGTAAGGGTATGGCTGACGCGCCGCATGGTGCGCATGTTGATACCCAGCCTGGACGAGATGATGCAAAAACTACTGGCCAGCGACAGACCGCTGAACGAGGCGGGCCGCAAAGCACTGCTGGAAATGAGCCGTGAAGTATCGCTGTATTCCGCTGATTTCAAAAGCCCGTTTCAAGACAAAAATACCACCACGCCGCTGGGTGCTGACCCACTGCTGATTACCCAAATTGAACTGCGCCCCAGTGGCGAAGCGCACAACACCGATTTGGTATTGAAACTGGTTGCAGGCAGTGGCAAGGGATTTGAGATGCGAATGGCCGAACAGTTGCAGCACGGCTTCGCTGACTTGTTGATCAAAACCTGCGGGCAGGCTGATTGGGGTTTGCATTTCAAGAGTGTGCCCAGCATTATCGAGCGGCCAGAAACGCGCCACTTGAACTGAACCGGACTAAAAGCGCTTAACTGGCCAAGAACATTTCCTGAAGGTCATTCAGAAAACGAAAGCCCAATTCAGTGGGCTTGAACAAGCCAGGTTGGGTTTCAATCAAACCTTTGGTCAATGCCTGTTTCAAAGGCTTTTGCAAATCGCTCAATGGCCTGCCACAACGCTCCACGAACCAGCTTTCGGGTACACCATCGATTAAGCGCAAGGCGTTGAGCATGAACTCGAATGGCAACTCTTTCACGGCCAGGGTGCGCACCTCCAGCGGTTGCGCAGCGCCCTCCATTTCTTCCATATAAGCCATGGGGTTGCGGTGGCGGGTTTCCCGTTCAATGCGGTTGGGGTAGCTTATTTTTGCGTGCGCCCCGGCACCCAGCCCCAAGTAGTCGCCAAACCCCCAATAATTCAGGTTGTGCTGGCAGCGGTGTCCGGGTTTGGCAAAGGCCGAAATTTCGTATTGCTCAAAGCCTGCCTCCTTCGCAGCCTTGTGAACAGCCTCTTCAATATCGATCAAGGTGTCGTCATCGGGCAGAGGCGGCGGTTTTGCGGCAAACAGCGTGTTGGGCTCCATGGTCAACTGGTACAGGCTTAAGTGCGTGCTGTTCAGCGCCACAGCCTGCGCCACATCGGCCAGTGCCTGCTCCACGTTTTGATGGGGCAAGGCATACATCAAATCAATGTTCACTTCATCGAACAAGGCCACGGCACTGCGCACTGCGGCCAAGGCCTGCCCGCGGTTGTGCACCCGTCCCAAGGCCTTCAAGTGAGAATCCGAGAAACTTTGGACACCGATCGACAAGCGATTAACACCTGCTTTACGAAACCCTTCAAACCTGGCTTGTTCGAAAGTTCCGGGGTTGGCTTCCATGGTGATTTCGCCACTTTGCGGCATGCCCAAACGTGCACGCACCGCGCCCAACAATTCATCAATCAACTCGGGCGCAAACAGGGAAGGTGTGCCTCCACCGATGAAAATTGAGTACAACTTACGGCCCCAGATTTTGGGCAACTGTTGGTCAAGATCAGCAATCAGGGCATTGAGGTAACGGCGTTGCAAGTCCAAGGGCAGCGACTCTGCAAAACCCTGCTCACCAGCGATCGATGGATTCATGTCGACGCGCTGTATCTCGGACACCACCGGTACACCCACTTCACGCAGCTTGCTTTCCGGCGCCAAGTGGCTGTTGAAATCACAGTAAGGGCATTTGCGCACACACCAAGGCAGGTGAATATAAAGAGCCAAAGGCGGCATGGCGGCAAATCGAAGTTCACTGGGCATGAAGACACGGCCCACCAGGTTGCAAGCCGTGGTTGAAGCCATGAATGCCGGCTTGCCTGATTTTTCCTCGCCCTGCCCCACTTACACAATCGCCTTTTTCAAACCCAGCCGCTGCTGCAATTCCTGCAATAAGGCCTGGGTGGCCTGGGCACGATGGCTGAAACGGTTTTTCAGTTCCTTGGGCATTTGCGCCGCCGTGCACTGGTGTTCTGGCAACCAGAAGTGAGGATCGTAACCAAAACCGTGTTCACCTTGTGGTGTGTCAATGACCTCACCCCACCACATTTTTTGAGCAATGGTGGGTGTGGGGTCGTCGGCGTGGGCCACCCACACCATGGCGCAAACAAAATACGCGCGGCGGTCTTCAACACCCTTGAGCTTGTCAATCAAGCAGGCGTTGTTGTTGGCATCGCTTTTTTCTTGACCAAACAAAGTGGCATAGCGGGCCGACAACACGCCCGGTGCCCCCCCAATGGCCGGCACACACAAGCCCGAGTCATCGGCCAGCGCGGGGCGGCCTGTAAGGCGGCTTGCATGGCGCGCCTTGGTGAGGGCATTCTCCACAAAGGTATGAAAGGGCTCCTCGGCATCGGGCACACCCAGTTCACCTTGGGCCACCCAATTCACGCCCCAAGGGGCAAACAGGTCTTGAAATTCCCGCAGTTTGCCCTTGTTGCCACTGGCCAATACCCATTCGCTGTTCGGTACCATCGCTTTGTAATCCAAATTAATTTTTACGCCTGCAAAGCCGCTTTTTGCAGGCGAACCAGCTCAGCAATTCCGGCTGCAGCCGAATCCAGCATGCCATTCAATTCGTCCCGGCTAAAGGCATCGCCCTCGGCGGTGCCCTGCACTTCTACAAAGCCACCTTTCTCGGTCATCACCACATTCAAGTCGGTTTCGCAGGTGGAGTCTTCGTCGTAATTCAAGTCAAGCACCACCTGCCCATTGACCACTCCCACCGACACAGCCGCTACGAACTGCTTGATCGGGTTTTCAGCCAAAGCGCCGCTGGCCACCAGTTTGCCAATTGCATCTGCCACAGCGACCATGGCGCCCGTGATCGATGCCGTGCGTGTGCCGCCATCGGCCTGGATCACATCGCAATCAATTTTCAGGGTGCGTTCACCCAGCTTGTTTAAATCGACTGCTGCGCGCAAGGCACGGCCAATCAAACGCTGAATTTCCTGCGTACGGCCACTTTGCTTGCCCTTGGCCGCCTCACGATCCATTCGGGAATGGGTAGAACGGGGCAGCATACCGTATTCGGCAGTCAACCAACCCTGATTCTGACCCTTTAAAAAGCCCGGCACCTTGTCTTCAACGCTGCAGGTGCACAACACATGGGTGTCGCCGAAACGCACCATGACTGAACCCTCGGCATGCTTGGTGTAATTGCGCTCCAGGCTGATATTGCGCAAGGTGTGGGGGCTTCGCCCGTCAGGGCGGGCTGTGGTGGCATTCATTCAAATTCTCCAGTGCGTGTTCTTTCGTAGTGCACGCATTATGGCGCATCTTCAAGGTCGAGAAACAATTGGGCTTGCCCTTTGGTTCGCCTGCTTTCCTCGGCAGCCTTTTCAAGCGCATCCTCCGCAGGGGTAATCAGATGGCTGGCTTTGATTCCCAACAGGCGAATGGTTGATCTGGCTCCTTTGTCTTCAAACGGAATTTTCTTCAGGCAAGCTCGAGCGGCTTGCAAAACTTCATCCGCTGTGCGGACAGTCAAACCCGTGGTTGTATCGCGGGTCAGCGATTTGAAATCCGCGAAACGTACTTTCACGCCGATGGTTTTTGCCAACCGCTGTTTTCGGGCCAGGTCTTGAGAAAGCTTGTCCGCAAGGTGCTCAAGTACCTGCGTCAAATTGTCGCGTTGCCTACGCACATGCATGTCGTTCTCGAACGTGGTTTCACGGCTGATGCTTTTCGGTTCCGAAAACAAAGTGACTTCCCGCCGGTCAATACCATGGGCACTTTCATGCATCCAAAGCCCATAACTTTCGCCGAAACGTTCTCTAAGCAAATCGACAGGTTGAGCAGCCAGCTCGGCAATGCTGTTGACACCCATGGCTTTCAGCTTTTCCTGAGCCTTGGGCCCCACACCGTTGATTTTGCCCACCGGAAGCGGCCAGATTATTTCCTGAAACTGGTCGGGACGCACCACACTTAGGCCGTTTGGTTTTTGCAAGTCGGAGCAAATCTTGGAGGTCAACTTGTTCTCCGACAAACCCACTGAACAGGTCATGCCGCCAGTGGCCCGGGTTACCGCAGCCTTCAAGTGGCGCGCCAGTTCAATGGCCGCCTCGAAATCCCCCCCGGTTTCCCCGGTCAAATCAATGTAGATTTCATCGATACCGCGATCTTCAACGTTGGGTGCCAATTCCCGCACAGCGGTCTTGAACTGCCTTGACAGGGTTTTGTACCAGTCGAAATCGGCAGGAAGTAATACCGCATGGGGTGCCAACTTGGCGGCTTTCATGGTCGGCATGGCCGAATGTAAACCCAGCGCACGGGCCTCGTAGTTGGCGGTGGTCAACACCCCGCGTCCTTCATACTGAGCCAGTGTTGGAAACTGTTGCCCTGGCAGCGGCTGCATGCCTCGGCGCCCCCCAACAGCCACGGGCAAACCCCGCAAAGCCGGGTTGCGCACCAATTCGGCATTGGCGTAGAAGGCGTCCATGTCCAAATGGGCAATGATTCGACCCGACAAAAACACCCCCGAAGAAAACAAGCACCAGCCCAGAGTTTACAATCCATGCACCACCGACACACACGCACAGGCCGCAAATGAGCAAGGACAGCAAAAACACCGCAGCAGTACACAGCATGACAGGCTTTGCCAATGCACAAAGCACCACCCGTGCTGGCACCCTGAGCATGGAGTTGCGCAGCGTGAATTCCCGTTTTCTGGACCTGAACTTTCGCATGGCCGATGACCTGCGCATGGTGGAACCACTGATTCGCGAAAAACTGATGAACGCGCTGAGCCGTGGGAAGGTGGAATGCCGGATTTCCTGGGGACGTGCAGAGGGTGAAAAACGGATTCCGAAGGTTGATCTGGAACAAGTCAAACAATTGGCTGCAGTTGAGGCCAGCATTCAAAGCGCCTTGCCCAAGGCCAACGGCTTTCGCATTACCGAGGTGCTGAATTGGCCTGGTGTGGTCGAAGACAACAGCCTGAGCGGCGAAGAACTGCAAGAGACCATTTCAGCCTTGTGCGACCAGGCCATTGATGCCTTGAAGCAAAGCCGCGAACGTGAGGGTGCAGGCCTGGCGGCAGTGCTGTTGGAGAAAGTGGATGGCATGGAAGCGATTGTCAACAGCCTGCTGCCGATGTTGCCCCAGTTTTTGGCCCACTATGAGGGCAAGATTCGGGAACGCATGACCGAGGCTTTCGACAAAATCATTTCGGACAAAGCCAGCCACCTGACCGTGGAAGACCTTGAAGAACGCATCAAACACGAGGTGGCCTTGCACAGCGTACGCATTGATGTAAAAGAAGAAGTCGAGAGGCTGCAAACGCACTTCACTGAGGTGCGCCGTATTCTGAAAAAAGGCGGGGTGATTGGCAAACGGCTGGATTTTGTAACCCAGGAATTGAACCGCGAGGCCAACACCTTGGGCAGCAAAGCACACGCAATTGCGCAAACGCAGGCCTCAATTGACTTGAAGGTGTTGGTTGAACAGTTCAGGGAGCAAATTCAGAATATTGAATGAACGACCGAGTTTGGGATTGAACTGAACCAATCTGAATACCTGGGCACCCAATCGAACATATCCTTGTTCGAGACCCTGCCCAATGACCACGCCTGTCTCTTTTCTCAATCAACTACTTAAGTGCGTGTTACCCCATGCAGCCACAGACCCGCGCCTTGCCGGTCTGCTTTTGGTCGCCAAAGGGCAGCAGCGAGCGGCACAAGCCTTGTTGTGCCACCCCACACTGCGGCTGCAACGCTACGATCTCGCGCAATACCGGGTTGGTCAGGAAAAACTGGCTGATATGGACCTGATCAAAAGCGGTCGATTGGAAATTGGCAATTCCAGTCAGGGTGAAATTCCAAAAGTCAAAGTGGGTGAGCAATACAAATTTGAAAACACCTTGTCTGTTCAAGAGCGGATTGAGGCGCTTTCAGCTCCACAAACCTTGCCAAACGCGCCCCAAGATGGCCTGCAAGCACTACCGGTCAGTGCAGCTGAGCGCTGCGTGCTTCGGGACTACATTGCAACAGACGGATATTCACAAGCCATGAACGAATTTTTGCGTGGGGAGTTCAAGGGCGAGCCACAGCAGCACTCGGACATGCGAGAAAGAAGCTTGATACTGGTCAGCCTTTTGAATGCCTTGCCGGTTCAGTCCGCCCAGGCCCAACACAATCTGAACCCGAAATCCCCCATGTTTCAGACCTTGGTGGACGCCGAAAAAACTGGAAAGCCATTTGTGCCCGACTACTTTTTAAGCATGTGCAAGCGCGAGGATGCGTCGACTCCACTGATTCCAAGTGTATTTGGTGCTGTCAGCTGCATAATTGAATCCGAGCTGGCTAAAGACATTTCCGTGTCAAATGCCTTGCGGCCCAATGAACGGGAGTTGATCGCCGCCCCCATTTCAAGCTACAAAGTCAGCAAAGGAAGTGGATTCGGCGATGAAAGTTCTACAAAACCGTGGTTTGTTCTGACCGAGCATACGAAGCCTACTGAATAAGCACTCGACATGGCGAGTCTAGAGGAAATCCCATAGAATCACGGCTTGTTGATCTTTGTTCGAGCGCTTCATGACCGCCTTGGCCCAACCCCAACACCCGCCACAGTATTCCGGCAGCCTGTTTATCGTCAGTGCACCTTCTGGCGCGGGCAAGTCGTCTCTGGTGAAAGCGCTTCTGGCTGAAGTTCAGGGCATTGGGCTGTCCATTTCAAACACCACCCGCAATGCCCGCCCCGGCGAGGTAGACGGCAAGGACTATCATTTCATCTCCCAACCCGAGTTCGAAGCCATTCGCGATCAGGACGGCTTCCTTGAATGGGCCCATGTACACGGCAATTACTACGGCACATCCCGCGCCTGGGTTGAAGGGCAAATGGCCATTGACCGCGATGTACTTCTGGAAATCGACTGGCAAGGTGCCGAGCAAGTGGTGCGCAAGGTGGACAACGTGGTGTCCATCTTTATTCTTCCACCCAGCATGGAAGAACTCGAAAAAAGGCTGCGTGGGCGTGGCACAGACAGCGAAGACGTCATTTTGAAGCGAATGGGTGCCGCACAACTCGAGATCGAGCAAGCGAGACGCTTTGATTATGTTATCCTTAACGATGATTTCACACAGGCTCTTTTGGAGCTGAAATCAATCGTCTTCGCATCCCGTTGCCGTTTCAATCAGCAAATGGCGCGCCACGGGGCGCAACTCAAAAGTATTGGACTTTAAGGACACCAGATGGCCCGCATCACCGTTGAAGATTGCTTGAAAAAGATCCCTAACCGTTTCGACATGGCCCTGTGCGCCACTTACCGCGCCCGCATGCTGGCCCAAGGCCATACACCCAAAGTCAAATCTGACAAAGACAAGCCCACCGTGACCGCACTGCGTGAAATAGCAGCTGGGGAAATTGGTATTGAAATGCTGAAACGCGTGCCCATCTAATATCGGGCAATTGCGCATCTCAAAAAGCCCGAGACCGGCACACGGCTCGGGCTTTGTTCGTAAAATTGACTGAAAACTCAGCTGGCTGAAAACTCAGAATTCCCGGACCTCGATTACCTTGAACAAACCTTCCTCAGCATTGCTGGACATCAAATTTGCCAAAATCAAGGCAGTGACATTCGCTTTGCGCCCCGCTCCGCTGCAAGAAAGTATTGAGGCATTGAAGAAGCGCTTGGGCCCAACGCCCGGTGTGTATTCCGCCGAGCCTGCGGTGCTCGACTTTTCTGGCTGGAACGATACCGAACTGGCCGAGCATGGCATCGAATTGAAAACCTACGCAGAAATGCTGAGGGCTGCTGGCGTGCTGTTGGCTGAGGTGCGTGGCCAAAGCGAAGCCCTTGAAGCGCAGGCAGAAGAACTGGGGGTTCGTTTCGAAACCGCAGATGCTGATCAGCCTGAACCCGAAGCGGAATTGAAATCGGCACCACAGCCTGAAACACCTGAAGCAGCAATCACCGAGACACAAACGGCGGCTGAGACCGATTGCACACCGGTCAGCCACCCGGCTGTACCCAGTTTTGACAACCCCCGCCGAACCATGGTGATTGATCAATCAGTTCGCAGTGGACAGAAAATTTATGCCCAAGGGGCTGACTTGATCGTGATGGGTCAGGTGTCAGCCGGCGCCGAAGTCATCGCCGATGGCAATGTGCACGTTTACGGAGTGTTGCGTGGTCGCGCCTTGGCGGGCGCCGCAGGCGATACCCAAGCCAGAATCATCTCCACTTGTTTCGAAGCGGAACTGGTGGCCGTTGCTGGTTACTACTTAACTTTCGAAGGCGGCTTTCCCGAGGAAAACCGCTCCAAACCCACATTAATTCATCTTGACCATGGCACTGAGCCGGCAGTATTGCGACTCAAAGCCATCAACATCCGCTAGGAGACCATTTGTGAGTCGAGTCATTGTTGTTACATCCGGTAAGGGTGGCGTTGGTAAAACTACCACCAGCGCAAGTTTTTCCGCAGGCCTGGCCCTGCGTGGTTTTAAAACAGTGGTCATCGACTTTGACGTGGGTTTGCGAAACCTGGACCTGATCATGGGTTGCGAACGCCGGGTGGTCTACGACCTGGTCAACGTGATCAATGGCGAAGCGAGCCTGCAGCAAACCTTGATCAAAGACAAACACTGCCCGATGCTGTCCATCCTTCCCGCCTCGCAAACACGCGACAAAGACGCTTTGACCGAGGAAGGCGTGGAAAAGGTGATCAAAGACCTGATCGAGATGGGTTTCGAGTACATTGTGTGCGACAGCCCGGCTGGCATTGAGCGTGGCGCCGTGATGGCACTGACCTTCGCCGACGAAGCCATTGTGGTGACCAACCCGGAAGTGTCCTCGGTTCGCGATTCCGACCGGATCATTGGCATTTTGCAAGCAAAAAGCAAACGCGCCAAGGAAGGCGGCGAGCCTGTGAAAGAACACTTGTTGATTACGCGTTACTCAGCCAAGCGCGCCGCAGATGGCGAAATGCTGAGCTACACCGATGTGGCGGATCTGCTTCGCGTGCCCTTGCTGGGCGTAATTCCTGAAAGTGAGACCGTGTTGCAGGCGTCCAACCAGGGCATGCCGGTGATCCATGCCGAGGAAAACGACGCAGCCTTGGCCTACCAAGATTGCATTTCACGCTTCCTCGGTGAAACCAAACCCTTGCGATTCGTAGACTATGAAAAGCCAAGTCTGCTGAAGCGTTTGTTCGGAGGTTAAGGCCATGTCACTACTGAGCATGTTGTTTGGCGAAAAGAAAAAATCGGCCAATGTTGCAAAAGAACGACTTTCCTTGATCATTGCGCGCGAGCGTATAGACCAGGATGGACCCGACTTTTTGCCCCAAATGCGGGACGAATTGATGCAGGTGATCGCAAAATACGTCAAGATTGATCAGGAAGACGTGAAGTTTAACCTTCAAAAACAAGGCAATATGGAGATGTTGGAAGTCAATATCGTCTTGCCGGACCAGAAGTAAGACTGCACAATAGAAGATCGTAGTTTTAGTTGTAACAGTGGTACAAAATGCGGGGGGCAATGCAAGCCAGAGAACTTCAACCTGAGCCAAACCGACCCGATGTGGTCTCTATCGCACAGCTTATCGGACTAGCCTCGACTTATCTGCCCGAGGCTGAGATTCGGCGCGTTCGCGAGGCTTACAAGTTTTCTGACGTTGCGCACCTGGGGCAGTTTCGCGCCACGGGTGAACCCTACGTAACCCACCCCATCGCGGTGGCTGAACTCTGCGCCAGCTGGCGCCTGGACAGCCAGGCCATTCAAGCCGCCCTGCTTCACGATGTGATGGAGGACTCGGGCACCACCAAAGAAGACCTGATTGAGCGCTTTGGTGGCTCGGTGGCCGATTTGGTCGACGGGCTTTCGAAGCTCGACAAAATGGAGTTTTCTTCCCGGGAAGAAGCCCAGGCTGAAAACTTCCGAAAAATGCTGCTGGCCATGGCCCGAGACCTGCGGGTTATTTTGGTGAAATTGGCTGACCGTTTGCACAATATGCGAACGCTCGACATTATGAGCCCCGCCAAAAAACGCCGCATTGCACTTGAAACCCTCGAAATTTACGCCCCCATTGCCCACCGACTGGGCTTGAATGAAATTTTCCGCGAACTACAAGAACTGAGCTTCCAGCATGCTTACCCCATGCGTTATGAAGTGCTGAAAAAAGCGGTGTTGGCAGCACGAGGCAACCGCCGTGAAGTGGTGGGCAAAATTCTGGAAGCTGTTGAAAAGTGCCTGAGCGACGCGAACATTGAATGCCAGGTGTATGGCCGCGAAAAAGCCTTGTACGGCATTTACCGCAAAATGATTGAAAAGCGCCTGAGCTTTTCTCAGGTGCTGGATGTGTATGGTTTCCGCGTGGTGGTGAAAGACATGCCTGGTTGTTACATGGCCATGGGTATGCTGCACCAGTTATTCAAACCAGTTCCAGGCAAGTTCAAAGACTACATCGCCATTCCAAAACTGAACGGTTACCAAAGCCTGCACACCACCTTGCTGGGTCCGTACGGTACGCCAGTCGAGTTTCAAATTCGTACCGAAGAAATGCACCAGGTGGCCGAAAAAGGTGTGGCATCGCATTGGCTGTACAAAGGCGAAGGCGAAGCGCTGAACACCATTCAAACGCAAACCCACCGCCTGCTGCAAAGCCTGCTTGACATTCAAAACCAAACCGGCGACTCGGCCGAGTTTCTGGAACACATCAAGGTGGACCTGTTCCCGGATGCCGTGTACGTGTTCACCCCGAACGGCAAGATCATGAGCCTGCCCCGTGGCGCAACCGTAGTCGACTTTGCTTATGCAGTGCACACAGATGTGGGCAATCACTGTGTGGCTGCACGTGTGAATCAGGTGATTGAACCCCTGCGCACCATTTTGAAAAGTGGCGATGTGGTTGAAATTATTACTGCACCCCACAGCCGCCCCAATCCGGTTTGGCTTGGTTTTGTGCGCTCAGGAAAGGCACGCTCCGAGATTCGGCACTATTTGAAGTCCATGAATCTTGAGGAAACCGTGCGCTTGGGCAGCAGATTGCTGGAACAGGCGCTTGAAGCCGACCAGATCAAGCTTGAGCACCTCACCAACGAGGTGTGGGACCGTTTACAAAAAGACTCGCAAGTGAGCACCCGAGACGAATTGCTGGCCGACATTGGCGCAGGCCGCCGTGTGGCGCCAGTTGTGGCGCGCCGTGTACTGATCGCCATGGGCCGTGCTGATGCGAGGGTGGATGCACCTTCAGGCAACGTGGGTGAAGCCCGTGCGCCTATCATGATTCACGGTGGTGAAGGCATGTCGGTTCAACGCGCGCCCTGCTGCTTGCCAATTCCTGGCGACAATATTATTGGCTACGTGCGCAAGGGCTCAGGCTTGATCATTCACACCGACGAATGCGAAACAGCCCGCAAGCAGATTCGCAAGGAACCTGAGCGCTGGACCGATGTTCAGTGGTCGCCTGAAATTACCCGCCCCTTCGATGTGAATGTAGATTTGCAGGCGGTGAACGAGAAAGGCGCACTGGCCACGATTGCGGCCACTTTGTCAGATGCCGGAGCCAACATTACCAACCTGACGATGAGTGATGAAACGGCTTACCGCAAACTGTTGCATTTCACCATTCAGGTGACTGACCGTGTGCACTTGGCGCGCATTTTGATGGCGCTGCGCAGGCTTGAATACGTGGAGCGTGTGACCCGTGTGAAGGGCCGGGCTTTTGCGAAAGTGCGTTTGCCCGTGGCAGACACGGCGACACACTAATCGGCTTGGGTTCCGATCTCTCGCCGCTTTCTTGGTAGCCCACTCGGCTTGGATTTCGCTCTCTCGCCAGAAAACCTGTTGAT
>NZ_DKTN01000007.1:0-20540 GCF_002473065.1 Limnobacter sp. UBA7229
CGAAACACCGCCGCCGATTGGGCGTTGAACGCAGCCTTCAGTGACTCGGCGGTAGAGAGGTCTTGGCTACTCGAATGGGTGGCTGAACTTGCAGATGGGCGCACTCTGCGGGTTCAAGCCAACTCGGCAGTGGGATTGCTTGGGGCGCACTTTAAGAAAACCGCCCCGCTTGAGTGGATTCGCAGCGGTCGGCTACAAGCCGACACCGAGACTCGGCCCGCCCTTTTGCCGAGCTCGGCGAGCAAGAATCCATTCAAAAAGGGACTCAGCGGTTTTCTGTGCGGAACAAGTAACCCATGCCGAGTTGGCCAGGAACAGCAGCGGTAACCCGCGCAAAGGTGACTCGCGAGGATCGTTCCTAGCTCCTCGCGGTACAATAAACCTTCAATGCAGCACCAAGGAGAATTCAATGAGCACACCCAACGCACCTTACGATCTCGTCGTCATCGGCGGTGGTTCAGGCGGAGTGGCCAGCGCCCGCCGCGCGGCCAGCTATGGCGCCAAAGTCGCACTCATCGAATCCAGCCGGCTGGGTGGTACCTGTGTTATTCGCGGTTGTGTGCCCAAAAAACTCATGATGTATGCCGCACAGTTTGGTCAAACCCTGCGAGAAGGCTTGCAGCCCGGCTGGCAAGTAGCACAAGCAGAATTCTCAATGGCCCAATGGCAAGAAGCCAAAGGCAAGGAAATTGACCGGCTCGAAGGCATCTACGCCCGCATGCTTGAAAACAGCGGGGTTGAAACCATTCGCGGCCATGGCGTCATCAAGTCCACCACAGAAGTCCAAGTGGGCGATCGGGTATTGAACACCCAGCGAATTTTGATCGCCAGTGGCGCGGCTCCCAATCGCAGCGCGTTTCCGGGGCTTGAGCTTGCCGCAACCTCGAATGAACTGCTTGATCTTTCTACGTTGCCCAAACGTGTGGGTGTGATTGGCGCGGGTTACATAGCGCTCGAATTTGCATGCATATTGCGCGGCCTCGGTTCTGAGGTCTCGGTGTTCTATCGTGGTGACTTGCCCTTGCGCGGTTTCGATGAAGGCATTCGAAATCGCTTGGTCACCGCCATGAAACTGCAAGGCATTCAATTGTTTCCCGACACCGATTTCAAATCACTTGGCCAGCAAGGAGCCTCGTTTGAATTGCAAACCGCAGCAGGAGCGCACACGTTTGATTTTGTATTGAATGCCACAGGTCGCAGCCCCAACACGCAAGGCTTGGGACTTGAAAACATTGGCCTGCGTACGGGGCCTGCCGGTGAAATTGAAGTGAACAAATACAGCCACACTGGCATTAAAGGTGTGTATGCCGTGGGCGATGTTACCAACCGTGTGAACCTGACACCTGTGGCCATCGCAGAAGGGCGCGCACTGGCTGAAAATGAGTTCAACGGGAAGAATCTCTCGGTGGATCACAGCAGCGTGCCCACAGCCACTTTCACCTCACCGCCCATTGGCAGTGTTGGCTTGACCGAAGAACAGGCGGCCAAGCGCGCACCCACCCGTGTGTATGAAACAGAGTTCACACCCATGAAAACCAAGTTCTCTGGCGGTGAACAGAAAACCTACATGAAGTTGCTGATCGATGATGCCACTGACCGAGTAGTGGGTATTCACATGCTTGGAGACGATGCCCCCGAGATGATCCAACTGCTGGGTGTGTTGTACACCATGGGTGCGACCAAAGCCGATTTTGATCGCACCATTGCTGTTCATCCAAGCTCTGCGGAGGAGTGGGTGTTGTTGCGTGAACTGACCCGCAAAGTCGGATAGACATCACTCGATCACTACATGTGGTGATGGTGCTTAGGTTAGACCCATCGCCAACTTCAAATTCCGTTGCTAGAGTCCCGCATGGTTTTACCATTAGGGCCTCTGCGCAACGTGTCAGCTTCTCAATTTTCATCAACCCCGGCAACATCAGTTGAACCAGAGGTATTGCTTGCACCTTCCTGGGCGGCACCCTTTGTGCAAGGCGACTGCGGCCCCAATCTTGAATACGACAACGCATTTCTTGAACTGCAACAAGCAGCTCGAGGCAAGCCAGAGACCCAGTTTGAAGCAGCAACACCGCCCGACTGGAGTGCTGTAGAAACAGGTGCCTTGCAATTGCTGGAGCGCAGTCGAGATTTGCGCTTGGTGGTGTTGTGGGCCGAATCGCGTTTGAATCTGGGTGGTTTGCAAACCCTGCCAGAAAGTTTAGGTGCGCTGGCCAGCCTGCTCGAAACGGCATGGCCTGTCGTCAATCCGCCTCTCGATGATGGCGATCCCTATGCCCGCATCAACGTCATTGAAGGGCTTGGATTCGGCGGCTCATTTTTTCAATCCCTGCGCAATTGTGTCGTGGTTGGAAATCCGCGAATTGGCGACATTCGCCTAAAAGACTTCGAAGCGCTCACTGGCAATTCTCCTGGCACTGAAGTGCCCGTGTCTCGCGAGCAAATCGAGCTGTTCTTTCGGTCACCGGAAGGCAAGGCTGAAGCCTTGCGTGCCATGTTGTTGAGCAGCCAGCTTTACTTGAACAGAATTCTCGCCGCGCTGGCCCAACATGTCGAAGCGGATCGGCTGCCGCAACTTTCCGAATTCGGTGTGTTGCTGAACCATGTGCTGTCCTGCCTGCCCGAACCCCAAATGGAACAAAACCCGGTGGCTGTGCCACACAGTGCTTTGTTCGATTCAAGCTGTAATTCAAGTAAGCCCGTGCCCTCAATGGTTTCGGCAGGAATTCATTCCCGTGCACAGGCTTTGGCGGCCATTGATCAAGTGTGTGCCTACCTTGAGCATGCCGAGCCGACCAACCCGGCGCAGCTTCTCTTGAAACGGGCGCGTCGCCTGATCGACAAAAACTTCATGCAGTTGATGAAAGACCTTGCGCCAGAGGCCTTGGCCGAGGTGGCAAAAATCATGGGAGTCAATCCCGATTCTCTCGAGCAGGAAGATGCTTAAAGTCGCCCTGCATTTACCCATTCTTCTTACTTGCGAGATTGATCAATGAGCGGACAAAAATTTGTGGGGCGCAATCGTGCACCTCGCGTACAAATTGAGTATGACGTTGAAGTGTACGGTTCACAAAAAAAGGTTCAGTTGCCTTTTGTTATGGGGGTCATGTCCGACTTGTCCGGCAAATCCGAGGTGCCATTGGCACCGGTGGCCGAGCGTGATTTCCTGGAAGTGGATGTCGACAACTTTGATGCACGCATGAAAAGCATCAAGCCGCGCGTGGCCTTCCATGCGCCCAACCACCTCACCGGCGAAGGCAATGTGGCGGTCGACATCACTTTTGAATCCATGGACGATTTCAGCCCCGCGGCGATTGCGCGAAAAGTAGAGCCTTTGCGCAAGTTGCTGGAGGCACGCCAGCAACTGTCCAACCTGCTCACGTACATGGATGGCAAAAACGGTGCTGAAGAGCTGTTGGCAAAACTGCTGGCTGACCCTGCCTTGTTGAAAACCCTGTCGACCAGCGTCAAGCCTGTTGAATCAACCTCCCCTAAAGGTGAGTAATCATGTCTGAACAACTTCAAAATCGTGCGCTCGATGTCATCGAACTTGAGGGCAGTGAACTGTCTTCCCTGTTGCAAAAAGAATTCAAGCCGAAAACCGATGAGGCCAGGTCTGAAGTGGAGTCTGCGGTACTTACCCTGGCGCAGCAGGCGCTTGAGGGGGTGGACTTGGTGGGCGACGATGTGGTTGATTCCATCGAGCGAATGATCGCCGCAATCGACCAAAAGCTTTCCGTACAAATCAATGAAATTATTCATCACGCCGATTTCCAGCAAATGGAAAGTGCCTGGCGCGGCCTGAATTACCTGGTCAACAACACTGAAACTGATGAGTTCTTGAAAATTCGTTTCATGAATGTGTCCAAAACTGAACTGGCCAAAACCTTGAAACGTTACAAGGGCGTGGCTTGGGACCAAAGCCCGGTGTTCAAGAAAATTTACGAGCATGAATATGGTCAGTTCGGTGGTGAGCCCTACGGCTGCTTGATCGGCGATTACTACTTCGACCACTCTCCGCCCGATGTGGAAATGCTGGGTGAGTTGTCAAAAATCAGTGCCTCTGCACATGCCCCGTTTTTGTCAGCAGTGTCTCCGGCCACCTTGCAAATGGATTCCTGGCAAGAACTTGCCAACCCGCGCGACCTGACCAAAATTTTCTCCACACCCGACTATGCCGCATGGCGCAGCCTGCGCGATGCAGACGACTCCAAATACCTCGGCCTGACCATGCCACGGTTTCTGGCCCGTCAGCCCTACGGTGCGAAAACCAATCCAGTGGAAGAATTTGCTTTTGAAGAAGACACCGGTCTGGCCGATCACAGCCGCTACACCTGGGCCAACTCGGCTTATGCCATGGCGGTGAACATCAACCGATCATTCAAGGAGTACGGCTGGTGCTCACGCATTCGCGGCATTGAATCTGGCGGCGCAGTACCCAACCTGCCCACGCACACCTTCCCCACTGACGATGGTGGAGTGGACATGAAGTGCCCCACCGAAATCGCCATTTCCGATCGTCGTGAGGCTGAGCTTAGCAAAAGCGGTTTCTTGCCGCTGATTCACAAAAAGAACAGTGATCTGGCAGCTTTCATTGGTGCGCAGTCTTTGCACAAACCTGCCGAGTACGAAGACCCGGACGCAACAGCCAATGCGAAATTGGCCGCCCGTCTGCCATACCTGTTTGCCACCTGTCGTTTTGCGCATTACCTGAAGTGCATCGTGCGCGACAAAGTGGGTTCATTCAAGGAACGCGCCGACATGCAGCGCTGGTTGCAAGACTGGATCATGCAATACGTGGACGGCGATCCTGCAAATTCTTCCGAGGCGGTTAAAGCCTCTCGTCCGCTTGCCGCAGCCGAAGTGGTTGTTGAGGAAATAGAGGGCAACCCCGGCATGTACGCCTCCCGATTCTATTTGCGCCCGCACTACCAGCTAGAGGGCCTCACCGTGTCTTTGCGTTTGGTCAGCAAGTTGCCATCCGCCAAAGCGTCTTAAAACTTGAACTATTAATCAACCAATTACAGAGGGAATCAAATGTCCGTAGACATGTTTTTGAAAATCAAGGGTGTAGATGGCGAATCCGTAGACAGCGTACATGCCAAAGAGATCGATATTGCCGCCTGGAGCTGGGGCATGTCCCAGTCGGGCACAACCCATGTGGGCCGTGGTGGTGGTGCAGGCAAAGTCAGCGTGCAGGACATCAGCTTCACCAAGTACATTGACAAGGCAACGCCAAACCTGATCAAGGCATGTTGCAACGGCAAGCATTTCGACGAAGCCATTCTGACCGTGCGCAAGGCAGGTGAAAAGCCACTGGAATATGTTGTGCTGACCATGAAAGACGTCATCATCTCCAACGTAAGTCAGGGTGGTTCTGGTGGTGAAGACCGCCTGACAGAAACCGTGACTTTGAACTTTGCCGAGTTCAGCTATGTGTACGTGCCACAGAAGAAAGACGGTGGCCCCGAAGGCAAGGTTGAGGCCACATTCAATATTGCAACCAACTCCGAGAAGTAATCGGACAGCCAGGAAACACAATGTCGAAAGTCGATATGTTCCTGGCCCTGGATGGTTCCCGCCAAGGGGCCATCCAAGGGGAAAGCCAGGTCAGTGGTCATGTGGGTGAAATAGAAATCGCCGGTTGGTCTTGGGGCATGTCCCAGCAAGTCCATTCATCATCGCAACTTGCATCCAAAGCCTCGGTGCGTACTTTGAGCGTGCAAAAGGCGATCGACAGTTCGACCACCGCAATCATGAGTGCCTTGAAATCTGCGGAACTGCTGAGCAAAGTGGTACTCACTTGTCGCGACCCTGGTGGCCTTGCAACCATTGATTACCTGCGTATTACTTTGCGCAAGGCGCGTATTTGCGATTATGAAATCACAGGCAGTGCAAGCGATGGTCGGCAGGTCGGGGAGTCATTCTCGATTGCATTCAAGGAAATCGAAGTGGTGTATACCCCCAAGTCGGCAGCCAATTTAAAGGCAGGTGCCTGCACTTACATTGACGTGTATGAGTAAGTCTCGGGACGCGCTGCAACCAGCCTTGCTGGATCGTCTTCAGGATGACGAGCCCGCCATTCAAACTGAATCTGCCAATCGCCGCTTCATTACCAAAGAAGCGCTGCGTCAGCTGGTGCTGCGCGATCTCGAACAGTTGCTGAATGCAACCCGTGTTCTTGACAGCAAGTGTCTTGAGGGTCAGCCGCAATTGAATGAGTCTGTGCTGGCTTATGGCATGCCCCCAGTGGCCGGAAAAATTGCATCCATGATCGATGTCAAAGATTTTGAACGAACCGTAGCCAATCTTATTCGGCGATTCGAACCACGAATCGACGGGAATTCATTGAAAGTAACAGCGGAAACCCAACAAGGTCTGATGCATTTGCACAATGTGATTGGCCTGCGTATTTCCGGTTTGTTGTGGGCTCAGCCCTACCCAATCGAATTGATGTTGCGCACTGAAGTGGATCTTGAAACCGGCAAGGTGCTGTTGTTGCCGCTCTCAGGTTTCTGAGCCGCGGGCATCGAAGCAGCATGGACCCGCGTTTACTTCAGTTTTATATCCAGGAACTTGCTCACGTGCGCGACACGGGTGCCGAGTTCGCTGCGCGTTTTCCTAAAGTTGCATCGCGCCTTGCGATGGATGCAACCGAGGTACAAGACCCCTATGTAGAAAGATTGCTTGATGGGTTTGCTTTCTTGACTGCCCGGGTTCAGCTTCGCTTGAACGAGGAGTTTCCGCGGTTTACCGAGCAATTGCTCAACTGCATCAGCCCGAATTTTTTAGCCCCTGTGCCCGCCATGGGGGTGGTGCAACTTAATCCCAATCACAGCGATGTTGCCCTGAAAAAAGGCATTTCGCTTTCAGCCGGCACCGTGCTGCAAAGCCAGGTGGCCAAGGGCATCAACACGCCCTGCAAGTTCAGGGTTGGGCACAGTTTAACCTTGTGGCCCTTGGTCATTCAGGCCATTGAACACGGCCCTTTCAAGGCCCATGTGCCAACCATGCGGGGTGGCAAGCAGCCACGGTCAGCTTTGCTGGTCACCATCGAGAATTCAACGCACTCTGCATTGTCCCAACTGCCATTGGATGAACTCGATTTTCATGTCAGTTGTGGTGATGAATACGCCTATGCACTCTTGGAAAGGTTGTGTCATCAAACTGTCTCGGTTGGCATTCGTGCACCTGAACAAGTCGATTGGCAATGGTTACCTCTTCCGTGTGTTGCTGCTTTGGGGCTTGATGATTCTCAGGCACTGCTCCCGGTCCATTCAAACCAGTTCAGTGGCATGCGTTTGTTGCAGGAGTTTTTTGCGTTTCCGGCCCGATTTCTGTTTTTCCGTGTTCAAGGTTTAAGGCGTTTTCTGGCCAGTTGCCAGCATTCCACATTTCAGCTGGCCTTCTGTTTTGCCGAGCCAAATACCGAGCTAGACCGTGTTGTGGGAGTGGATTCATTGGCCTTGAATTGCACCCCTGTGGTCAATTTGTTTGAACAGAATTGCGACCGCGTGTTGCTGGATGAACGTTTGCATGAAGTGCAAGTGCAGCCCAATCGTAGCAAGCCACACGATTTTGAAGTGCATTCGGTGCTGGGCGTACAGGGGTACGGGCAAAACAAGGTGCAGGAATTGCCGCCCTTGTATGCGGTGTCGACCCAAGCCAACACCCATAACGATTGTGAGACCCCCAGATTCGTACACCGGCGTGTGCCCACTTTGCTGTCAGAAAAACAGGTGCGCGAGGGTGGTCGTTCCTCGTACTCAGGCAGTGATGTTTATCTTGGCCTTACCTTGCCCACTGGTGAACTCATTCAAACACATGGGCTTGAACAGCTGGCGGTGAAGGCTTTGTGTACCAATCGGGATTTGCCCCTGCTGGTGCCAGTGGGGCAAGGGCCCTCAGACCTGGCCTGGCCTGGCAACTTGCCCGTTCACTCCATTCGCTTTTTGCGCGGCCCCAGCCGTCCAAAGGCGGCCATGTATGGCGGGCAAAGTTGCTGGCAGTTGATCGAGCACTTGTCACTGAACTACCTCGGCTTGATCGATCAAGATGCCCTGGCTTTGGGGCAGCTTTTGGCCTTGCACGCCGACCCTGCGCAGCAGGCTCATCAACACATGGCCAGGGCCATTCTGGCAGTTGAGTCGCAACCACTGGTGTCGCGTGTTGTCCGTCAAGGCAGGCCGGCTGTGGTGCGTGGCTTGCTGGTTACGCTCACACTGGATGAACTGGCCTTGCAGGGCACTGGTGCCCTGGTGCTGGGCAGTGTGCTGGCCTTCTACCTTGCAAGCCATGTGTCGGTGAATTCATTTGTGCAAACCCGGGTACGTCTGCACAGCACGGGTGCAGTGTTTGATTTTCCTGCACGGTCGGGCAACCGGCCTTTGCTGTAGCAGGGCTTGTACAAATGAGCGCGCTCAAACCACCTGCCCCGAATTTTTTTGCCTTGCTGCGGCAAATTGAACATGCCCATTCGGGCAAGCCTTTGCTTGGAAAATCATTGCGTCTGCGTGATGACCCTGTGCGTTTGGGGCAGCGCCCCTACCTTGATTTCGCCACGCAAGATTTCAAACGCGAAGACACCATTGTGGCTGGGCGTTTGGGTGCGATTCCAAAGTTGTACATCCAGAATTTCGGTTTGTTGGGCCCCAATGGCGCCTTGCCACTGCATTACACAGAACATGCCTACACGCGGATTCACCAGTGGAATGACCCCACATTCGCCGAGTTTCTGGATATCTTTCACCATCGGGCTTATTTGTTGTTTTACAGGGCATGGGCCGAGTCGCAACCACATATTGCCTATCACCGCAAAACGTTCAATCCGTTTGCGCAGCATTTGAATAGTTTGGTGGGCCATGGTGCATCATCCAGCTGGGGGCGCGAGGCCTTGCCCACTCATTTTCGCGCCAGTCTGGCAGCGCACTTCACCCGGCGAAGCAAAACACAGGAAGGCCTGGCCAACAGCCTGTCGGCATTGACTGGTTTGCCAGTGCAAATTTTTCCCTTTCAGGCGCAATGGCTGCAATTGCCTGTGCAGGCTGGCCCACAAGTGCTTGGGCGTGGGGCCATGCTTGGCAGCAGGGTGTGGTGTGCGCAAAGCAAAATAAAAATTGATATTGGTCCCATGGCCTACAGCGCTTACCAACAACTGTTGCCCGCCACCGAAGGCCGCAAGCGCCTTGTGCAGGCGGCCCATGCCTACCTGGGGCTTGAATTTGATTGTGAATTTGCACTTCAAATCAGCCCTGACAAAATTCCGCAAGCTTGCCTTGACGGCACAGCCCAGTTGGGGCGCACGGCATGGCTGGGTGAACTACAGCTGCACAAACGCGCGCAAAAGCCGACCACCGTTCGCATGAAATATCCTGCGGTTCCCACCTATTCTTCATTGTCCAGGAGTTCAGCATGAGCAATATCAGCCGTGTTTCGCTGTTTGCCAAATTAAATCCCATTGCATTCAAATCGGTTGAAGGCGCCACTGTGCTGTGCAAACTGCGAGGCAATCCCTATGTGCAATTGGTGCACTGGGTTGCACAAATTCTTCAACAAGATGACAGCGACTGGCATCACATTCTTCGGCATTTTGAGTTGGATGCAAGCGCCGTACTTGCCGACGTGCAGCGTGCCCTTGAGTGTCAGCCCGGCGGTGCGCAAGGCATTTCCGATTTGTCAGAGCATGTGACCAATGCCGTAGAAAGGGCGTGGGTTTATGGCTCACTCATGTTTGGCGCACAGAAAGTACGCACGGGTCATGTGTTGGTTGCCTTGTTGAAAACAGATTTTCTGTTGCATGAACTACTGAAAATTTCACCCCGCTTCAAACAAATTCCGGAGGCCGCGCTCAGCGAACAATTTGCACAACTGGTGGCAAACTCCGCCGAGCAGTCTTTGTTGACTGCCGACGTGCCGCCGGGTGCACTGCCCGGGCAGGCCAGCGGAGCCATGCCTGCTGCCCAGTTGGGCGGTGAAGAAGCCTTGATGCGCTACACCGTGGACCTGACCGACAAAGCGCGCAAGGGCGAGATAGACCCGGTGTGTGGTCGTGAACTGGAGGTGAGGCAGATTGTCGATATTTTGCTGCGCCGGCGCCAAAACAACCCCCTGATTACCGGTGAAGCGGGTGTGGGCAAAACTGCGGTGGTTGAAGGGTTTGCCTTGCAGGTGGTGGCTGGTGATGTACCACCCGCTTTGCGAGGGGCGCGAATATTAACCCTCGACCTGGGTTTGTTGCAGGCCGGTGCTTCCATGAAAGGCGAGTTCGAACAGCGGCTACGCCAAGTGATTGATGAAATTCAGGCCAGCGAGCAAAGCACCATTTTGTTCATCGATGAGGTGCACACCCTGGTGGGGGCAGGTGGAAACCAGGGCACTGGTGATGCAGCCAATTTGCTCAAGCCCGCCTTGGCGCGTGGCACGCTCAGAACCATAGGGGCGACAACCTGGGCAGAGTACAAAAAATACATTGAGAAAGACCCGGCACTGACGCGGCGTTTTCAGGTGGTGCAGGTGGATGAGCCTTGCGAGGCCAAGGCCATCGACATGCTGCGTGGTTTGGCCGCGGCCATGCAGGTGCACCATGGGGTTTGGCTGCTCGATGACGCAGTGCAGGCGGCGGTGCGTTTGTCACACCGTTACATTCCCGCGCGGCAGTTGCCAGACAAGGCGATCAGTCTGCTCGACACCGCATGCGCACGCGTGGCTGTTTCCCAGCACGCCACACCTGCACCAATCGAGTCGGTTCAGAAGCGGTTGACTGCTTTGCGTGTTGAGCGACAGGCGATTGAAAAGGAAGCAGCATTTGGGCGTGAGCATGCAGCACGGATTGGTGAAATTGAAGAAGCATCGATCAGGCTGACTGAGGAATTGGAGAAGTTGCAATCGCAATGGCAAGAGGAAAAGCGGGTACTGGATTCCCTGCTGACTTTGCGCCGTGACGTTGATCAAACAGATGCCAATGAAACTAGCAGTGGGCAGGCATTGGCCAATCTTGAGCAATTGAAGGCGCTGGAATGCGAGATCAAGGCGCTGCAAGGCGAAACACCCATGATTCACCCACAGGTGGATGCGCAGTGCGTGGCGGCCGTGGTGGCCGACTGGACGGGTATTCCCGTTGGGCGCATGGTGCGCAATGAAATTGAAAACGTGCTGAACCTGAGTAGCGCGCTGGGAGCACGCATTGTTGGCCAGCCGCATGCGCTGGAAACGATTGCGCGTCGAATTCAAACCAGTCGCGCCGGGCTGGATGACCCGAACAAACCGGTGGGTGTATTCATGCTGGCGGGCACTTCGGGCGTGGGGAAAACTGAAACTGCTTTGGCCCTGGCCGAGAACTTGTACGGCGGCGAGCACAATGTGGTCACCATCAATATGAGTGAGTACCAGGAGGCGCACACAGTGTCTTCACTGAAAGGCGCGCCACCCGGTTATGTGGGGTATGGTGAAGGCGGTGTGTTGACCGAGGCCGTGCGCCGCAAGCCCTACAGTGTGGTGTTGCTGGATGAAGTCGAGAAAGCCCACCCCGATGTGCACGAGCTGTTTTTTCAGGTGTTTGACAAAGGCTGGATGGAGGACGGCGAAGGACGCCGAATTGATTTTCGCAACACCCTGATTTTGTTGACCACGAATGTTGGCACCCCTGAATTAATGGCGCTTTGCAAAGCGGGTTTGCACGCCGGAGAAATGCCTGAACCCGAGGAACTTGTGAAGGCCCTGCGTGCACCCATGTTGCAAGTGTTTCCACCTGCCTTGTTGGGGCGGCTGGAAGTGGTGCCGTATTACCCGCTTTCCAGTGACATGCTGGCCAACATCGTTCGCTCGCAGTTAAGCCGCATTCAGCAACGCATTGCTTCTACACACCGAATGGCGGTTCAAATCGACCCTTCGGTGATTGAACGCATTGTGGCCCGTTGCAACGAGGCTGACTCGGGCGGGCGCATGGTGGGCACCATTTTGAGCAACACTTTGTTGCCCACGGTGAGCCGTCAATTGTTGCAGGCCACCCTGCTGGGCAAATCAGTCAGCACATTGAGTATCAGCACAGATGGCCACGAGTTCACATATCAGTACGACTAAAACGACCACAATAAAACTGCCATGCTCAACGTTGCCGCAGTTGCCCGGCCGGCGAAGTGCACTGCAAACCTTGTTGGGTTTGGCAGGAGTGTTGTCGGTTGCACCACTTGTTTTTCGACTGCAACCTGCCCGGGCGGGCAATGTGGCAAGCAATTCGGCTGCGCCCTACACGCACAGGCTGGCTTTGTTGATCGGCAATGGTGATTACCCGGTTCCGCACGATTTGCCACCCATTCACAAAAATGTGATGGACCTTGGCGAGGCCTTGGCCTTTCGGGGTTTTGATGTAACCCAGGCCATGAACCTGGATGAAAGCAGCCTGCAAACCACGGTGAACGAATTTGTAAAACGGGTTGAGCAAGCGCCTCCGAATGCGGTCACTCTGTTTTATTACGCGGGCCACGGTTTGCAGGTGGACTCCAACAATTTGCTGTTGGGCTCGGGGGCGAACCCCACGGCACCTCGCCGTGATTTACTGGCGCGCTCCCTGGTGCTTCAGCAAAAGTTGCTGGCTGCACTGCCACCCAGGCCGCAGGCCTTGAACATCACGGTGATTGATGCATGCAGAACCGATTTGCGCAATGCATTAGGCGATGGTGAAGGTTTGAATCAGGTTGAAGCACCCGTGGGCAGCCTGGTGTGTTTTTCAACAGGGGCTGGCAAACCCGCCGTGTCCCCGGCCAGTGCGGATCAAAACACTTTTTACACGGGTGCTTTGGTAAAACTGCTTCGGGAGTCGGAAGGTCATATCACTTTCAACGATTTGTTTCGAATGGTGAAGGAAGATGTGGAGAACACCATGCTGAAGCACCCGCTTGCTGCAATTCGACGTTTGGCCCAAAACCCGTTCATTGCAGACAATGCCCGTGTGCAGGTTCCGCTGACGGTGTCTGCGTCTGCAATATTGGGCCTGCCCGCGCTGCAGCCCATGTCACCTCAGGAGGAGGCCGACTGGCTGGCCATTCAGTCCACGCAGTGGCCTGTTGATCTGCTTCGCTTGTGCCAGTCTTTTCTGACCTCTTATCCAAACAGTATTCAAGCAAAATCAGTGATGGTTTATCAGGCCGGTGCCCAGCAGGCCTTGAGTGTGTTGCGCAACAAAGAGGTCAAGCTGTTTAAAACCAGTTTTGTGTTGCCCCAGCCGCTGCCGTCCCAATTGCAGGTGGATGCTGGTGCTGACCTGGTTCGGGCAGCACGCGGTGACAAAGACGCAGCCGCCCGGATTGCACGTTTGCACAGGCAAGCCGACACTGAACAAGGCCAGTTGCGATATGTGGGTTGGTTGCAGTACGCCGGTGGTTTGGGCAATGGCATTGCAAGCTACGAACTGGCGCTGTACTACCGTGAGGCTGCACAGCCCCTGTTGGCTGCGCAGGCCGAGGCGCAGGCCCGGCAACTGGGTTATTCACCGCCCCGTGCCTTGGGGCATGCGCGCAAATAGGCAGGCCTTTCCAGTTGTTTTTGAGGTTTCAATGGTCTTACAAAGATTCACAATGTTTGTAAGTGAAAAAGGAACCTCACAATGACCCGCCCTGTTTTTAACTGGATCGCCCTGACCGTGTTTGCAGGTTTGCTCATGGCTTGCAACCCCCGCACCAATTTGAATGAAGACAACTTGCTCAAAGGCGCAAGGGCTGAAACCTTTATTTTGAGCCATGGTGCCCTGTGCGCACGTTTGCCCAGCCCGGAAGCGATTGAGCAGTACGCCCGCGACCAGGTGCCATCCAACAGTGCTGTGGCCCGCGAGGTTAAGGCTTGGGATTTGTCGGGTTTGCTGGATATTTTCCAAACCCGCGATGGTCGCTGGGTGATCATGCCGTCAAGCGGTTTGAAAAAACTGGAAGGTGTTCACTTCAGGCAAGGCCCTCAGGGTGACAACGAGGCCTTGTGTTTCGGTCGCCTGTGGGTTGAAAAAACAGTCGACTACATTCGGAACAAGCCATTTGGTCAGGAAGACGCGGTTTCAGCGCGTTTTGAGGCCAGCTTGAAAGACGCCCACATGTTGAATCACTTCAAGAACCTGAAGGTAGAGTCGTTCGATCCTTCGGTGTTTACCTTGAGCACGGGCACGGCAGTGGCGGGTACCTTGCAGCCCAGCTTCGTGATTGAAATGGCTCTTCGCCCCACTCACACAGGTTGGTACCTGGCCAAGAACGGGGCGAACTAGTGACTCAAAACCGGGTGTTAGCCCAACGCTTTGACAATGGCATCGCCCAGGGTTTTGGTGGTTCCCTTTCCTTTCAAGTCACCTGTCAGCACGCCAGGGTCACCGCTTTCCAGCACCGCTTCAATGGCAGCCAGAATTTGGTCGTGGGCCAGCTGGTAGCTTGCTTGGCGACCTGCTGCCACCACTGCCGGGCTGTTCCCCAAAAACTGGATCATCAAGGCGGCTGACCAAATCATGGCGATCGGGTTGGCAATGCCTTTGCCGGCAATGTCGGGTGCCGAGCCATGCACGGGTTCAAACAGCGACGGAAATGTGCGGTCTGGGTTCAGGTTGGCCGAGGGAGCCAGGCCAATGGTGCCGGTACAGGCTGGCCCCAAGTCGCTGAGAATGTCGCCGAACAAGTTGCTGGCCACCACCACATCAAAGCGCTCAGGTTGCATCACGAACCGGGCAGCTAGAATGTCCACGTGTTGTTTGTCGTAGGCCACCTCAGGGTAGCCTTGAGCCATGTTGTCCACGCGCTCGTCCCAGTAGGGCATGCTGATGGCAATACCGTTGCTCTTGGTGGCAGCGGTCAGCTTTTTGCGAGGCCGGTTTTGGGCCATTTCGAATGCAAACTTCAACACCCGGTCTACACCGTGGCGGGTGAATACACTTTCCTGAAGCACAATTTCACGGTCAGTGCCCTCAAACATGCGGCCGCCCACGGCCGAATATTCGCCTTCGGTATTTTCACGCACCACCACAAAGTCGATATCACCCGGCTTTTTGTTGGCCAAGGGGCAGGGTGCGCCTGGCAGCAGTTTAACGGGGCGCAGGTTCACGTACTGGTCGAATTCACGGCGGTAGCGCAGCAGCGAGCCCCACAGGGAAATATGATCGGGCACCAGGTGGGGCATGCCCACCGCGCCGAACAGAATGGCTTCGCAGGCCTCAAGTTGGGGCTTCCAGTCTTCGGGCATCATGCTGCCGTGTTTCAGGTAGTAGTTGCAGTGTGCCCAGTCTTTGTGATGCAACTCCAGCGCAATGCCATGGGTTTTTTCAGCCCAAGCCAGCACCTTCAGCGCTTCTGGCATAATTTCCTGACCGATGCCGTCGCCGGGAATAATTGCGATGGAGTGTTTCACAGCCTTGTCCTTGTTTGAATTCATGGAAGCCCCAAAGGCTACCTGAAGCAAGGTAGGCCAACCAGTGTGGGAATCCCCGATGGAGTCAGTTTGAGCCGCAGTAAAAACAGAAACCCCGAACTCGCTAAAACACCAAATGGCAAAACCGATTTTTCAGCACCGGGTGCCAAGGTACGCATTGACAAATGGTTGTGGGCTGCCCGTTTTTTCAAAACCCGTTCGCTGGCCACCGAGGTGGTGGAAGGTGGCAAGGTGAAGTGCAACGATGAGCGTGTGAAACCCGCTTATGGTGTGCAGGTGGGTGATGTGCTCACTGTGCCTGTGGGTTGGGACGACATGGTGCTGGTGGTGAAAGGCCTGGGCGACAAGCGGGGTAGCGCCACCATTGCGCAAGGCCTGTACGAAGAAACCATGGAAAGTGCGAAAAAGCGTGCCGAGCGCGCGGCCAACCGCAAATTAATGAAAGACCCTGCCCTGGAGATCAAGGCGCGGCCCACCAAGCGAGACCGCCGTGTGATGGATGATTTCAAGTGGGGCGATGAATAAGCCCGGCGAATGTTGCCGGCCTTAAACCTTTTCAGCCAGCGATTTCTCGATCAACTGGTGCAAAGCTGCGAAGTCGGGTTCACCCACATAGGTTTTGATGATTTCGCCTTTGCGATTGATCACATAGGTGGTGGGCGTAATTTGGACATCCTTGAAGGCTTTCGCAATATTGCCGTTCACATCCAGCGCCACATCAAATGGCAGCTTGCGGGTTTCCGCAAAATTCACCACGTAATCGGGGCGGTCGTAGCTCATGGCCACCGCAATGGTTCTGAAGCCCTGGTCTTTGAACTTGTTGTGGGTGTCGACAATGTCTGGCATTTCTTTCACGCAAGTGGTGCAACTGGTTGCCCAAAAGTTCACAAGCATCACCTGGCCCTGGTAATCGGCCGGTGTAATGGTTTGGCCTTGAATGGTGACGTAATCCACTTGCGGTGCTTTGTCGCCCCCGCAGGCGGCCAGCATGCTGACCACTGCAAGGGTTGAAAACAGGGTAAGAAATTTTTTGATCATTGCCGGCTTTTTTTGTGTAACTGATTAACGCGGGCCGTTTTCCACGGGCGCACTTCCGTTGTTTGGAGTGGCCGACAGGCGGGAAAGTTCAGCTTCAGAAATCAATTCAAGCACCTTGACCACCTTCACTACGCCGGGTACGCCCGCCGCAATGGAGGCTGCACGGTTGGCTTCGCGTTCAGTGACCAGGCCCATCAGGTACACAACACCTGCTTCAGTGGTGACTTTGAATGAGTTGGCAAAAATGTCTTGTGCATCCAGCAGGGAGGCTTTGACCTTGCCGGTGATGAATGCGTCGTTGGAGCGCGCTGACAAGGAACTTTTGAAGCCCACTTGAATGTCGTTCACGATCAGGCGAATGTTGGGCAGCGTGGAAACACGAGCCTCGACCTGTGCGCGGGTGGTGTCGTCGGGCGCTTCACCGGTCAGCAGAATTTGGCGGTTATACACAGTGGCGTTGACGTGCACGTTTTCGCCAAAACTTTCGCGAATGGCGCTTTCAGCTTTGACCTGCAAAGTGCGGTCTTCAACTTGAGTGCCGACGGTGCGGCGGTCTGCAGCAGCCAGAGAGCCCGCTGTAATGCCCGCGACTGCACCTACAAAACAGCCGCCCAACAGCGGTGCTGCCAGTGAAGCCATCAAGATGGCGCAGATGGCGGAGGAACGTGTGCGGGTAAAAAACCGGGGGTTACGACTCATTTTCTTCTTCTCCAAGTAAACTCAGGTCGATGCCATCGCAAATGCAATGGATCGCCAACAAATGTATTTCCTGAATGCGGGCAGTGCGGTTGTGCGGCACGCACACATGCACATCGCCTTCTTTCAGCTGGTGCACCATTTGGCCGCCGCCCTTGCCAGTGAGCGCAACAATGGTCATGTCGCGAGCGTGTGCGGCCTCAATGGCCAGTTGTACGTTCTTCGAGTTGCCGCTGGTTGAAATGGCCAGCAACACATCACCAGGCTGGCCAATGGCCGCCACCTGCTTTGAAAAAATTTCATTGAAACTGTAATCGTTGCCAATCGCAGTGATGGCCGATGAATCGGTGGTGAGTGCAATGGCCGCCAAGCCGGGGCGCTCGCGCTCGAACCTGCCCACCAGTTCAGCCGCAAAGTGTTGGCAATCGCCTGCCGAGCCACCGTTGCCACAGGCCAGTACCTTGCCACCATTGGTGAGTGCATTCACCATGAGTTCGATTGCCTCGGAAATGGGCCCAGCCAACTCTTCGGTGGCGGCCTGTTTGGCGGCAATGCTTTCGTCAAATTGTTGGGTAATGCGTGTGATCAAGTCCATGGCGACAGGCCTTCTGGCAGTTATCTCGAGCCTTCTATTATAGGTGACCCCGTTGCAGGCGATTTGCATGGCGCAGCGGTTTGATTCCGCTTTAGTTGCTGATTTGCCACGCATTTTGCACCCACTGTGGTTCAGTGCCGTTTTCCAGTGCGACCACATCAAAACGCAGGTGCGTGAACTTGCGTTGACCCTGCTGCATCCACCACAGCTTTGCGCAACGCGACACGCGGGCCTGCTTGTGACTGGAAATACTCTCAAGCGCGCTGCCATGGCGGCTGTTGTTGCGAAGCCGAACTTCCACAACGACTGCGGTGTTGCCATGCGCCATGATTAAATCAATTTCACCGCAGCGACAACGGTGATTTCGTGTCACCAGGATTAGTCCGTGTCGTTCAAGCAGGCGCAAGGCTTGGGTTTCAGCAAGTTGCCCCTCCGCCAACACGGCAATTTTGTGCGTCGGTGGCCTTCTGTTGGTGGTGTCGGGCTTTTCTTTGGGGGTAAGCCATGGAATTTTGGCTTTTGGTGATCGCGATTTGCGTCTGCCCCATGGAATGCCGGACAATTCAGGAACTTTGGATTTGGATTTGAGCGCCATGCAGAACGCCGGTGAAGGAAATGGAATGAACGATGCTGTGAATTCTGATGCTCAGAGTGAAACAAGGCGAGAACCTTCCCTCTATGTGGTGGCAACCCCCATCGGCAATATGGGTGACCTTAGTCTTCGTGCGCGCGCAGTGTTGGAGCAGGTGGATCGAATTGCCGCGGAGGACACCCGCAACACCGCCCGCATGCTGGATGCACTGGGTATCAAAAAGCCCTTGATGGCGCACCATGCCCACAATGAACGCGAAAGCGCGCAGGGGGTGCTGGCTTGTTTGCAGCGTGGCGAGTCGGTGGCGTTGGTGAGCGATGCGGGCACGCCGGCCGTGTCGGATCCTGGCGCCGTGGTAGTTCGCTGTGTGGCAGAGGCCGGTTTTACTGTGGTGCCGGTGCCCGGTGCCAGCAGTGTGTTGGCTGTGGTGGCCGCGAGCGGTTTGGTGGACGGCGCTTTCACTTTTCGTGGCTTTTTGCCAGCGAAAGGAAAAAACCGTTTGGATGATTTGAAAACCTGGTTGGCCTGCCCGGAGCCTCAGGTGGTGTTTGAGGCGCCCCACCGCGTGATGCAACTGGTGGATGATCTTGAAAGCCTTGGCATGGGCGGGCGCGAAATGTGCGCCGGTCGCGAGTTGACCAAACAGTTTGAAACCTTTTACCGGGGCAGTGGTGAGCAGGTGTTTGAGCAGGTGCGGCAAGATGCCAACGCCGAGCGTGGCGAATGGGCGTGGGTGATCGGCGGTAAGCAGGATTCTGACAATGATGCAGAAGCTGCGCAGGCCAGCGCAGATCTGGACACCTGGCTTACCTTGTTATTGGCCGAGTTGCCGCTGAAGACAGCAGTGGCGCTGGTGGTGAAAGCCACTGGCATGGCCAAAAACACGGTGTACGACCGGGCTCTTTTGATCAAAAGCGGGCAGTCATAAAAAAGCCAGCCCGAAGGCTGGCTAAACCACTGTGTGGAGTCAAGAACTGCTGTTGCCTAAAGCTTAGGCAGGCAGGGGCAAACCTGCTTCGGGCACTTCCAGGCCACTGATGCTCACAGACGCTGAAATTGGCAGGCCTTCTGGCAAAGCCAAGGTCAGTGTGCCGTCTTCAAAGCTGATGGGGCTGGCAGGCAGGCCGCCACCTGTGTCACCACCGCCGGGCAGGCTGGGCAAACCACCGCCGAGCAGGCCGGTCAACGAGTCCAGGCCTGGCAGGCCGTCTGTTGGAATTGGCAGTGCATCCAGGCCAGGAATCGCATCCAGACCAGGGATTGCGTCCAAACCAGGCAGTGCTGGCGCATCGGGCAAACCACCGCTGAGCAGGTCAGTCAGTGTGCTCAGGCTTGGCAGACCGTCGGTTGGAATTGGCAGTGCATCCAGACCAGGAATGGCGTCCAGGCCTGGTAGGGCGGGGGCTTCTGGCAAACCACCACCGAGCAGGTCAGTGAGTGCGTCCAGGCTTGGGGCGCCGTCGGTTGGCAGTGGCAGTGCGTCCAGGCCAGGAATTGCATCGAGACCGGGAATTGAAGGGGCGTCGGGCAGTCCGCCTGTCAGCAGGTCAGTGATGGCATCTGGGCTGGTTGGCAGCATATCCAAACCGGGAATTGAGTCCAAGCCTGGAATGCCAGCTGGAGGCGTGGGCAAACCGCCGTCCAGCAGACCAGTCAGTGAGTCCAGTCCGGGCAGGCTGTCTGTGGGAATAGGCAATGCGTCCAAACCGGGAATGGCGTCCAAGCCAGGCAGTTCGGGGGCGGCTGGCAGCGAGCCAGCAAAGGTGTCCAATACGCCAGCCAGAATTTCGCCAGCTACTGGTACGGCACTGATGCCGTTCTTCAATTCGTCTAGGGCCATGCTTTCTCCGTCATTTGAAATGATTAAAAATAGTTATTAGTTTTCTGTAGGCAATCTGCGCTGCTTGCGTAATAACAACAGAGATTGATTAATCATCGCAATTCGCACATTACTTACAAAGTATGGGTAAAAAACTCACTTTCATGCGATCTTTTCGGGGTAAGTTGATGATTCTCAAAAGAAATTAGCTTCGGTGAAATATTTGTGGCGGAAAATTGATGACAAAACTGTGATGGCGGGGTGTTTACGTCACCCGAAGGTGACTTTTGATCTGAACTTGAAGGTTCGCGGCTGCTGTTGTGCTTGTCTCGCACGGGGCCGGTGACTAGGGAGCCAAACTTGAACTGTCACCGCTGCTATTGGTAGCCCACTCGGCATGGGTTACTTGT
>NZ_DKTN01000004.1:0-11582 GCF_002473065.1 Limnobacter sp. UBA7229
CGAAACACCGCCGCCGATTGGGCGATGAAATCAGCCGTGAGTTGCGTGGTTAGGGAGATTCGCCAGTGCCTATTGACCATTGAACACCGCCGTGAGTCGCTCGGAGGTAGCGAAGCGCTGCACGGGAGTGCTGGGAGCTGAACTTGCAATGGGTCGCACGATGACCAGTCAGAAAACTTGCCGGCTTGGCGCGCCGAGACCAACAATCGCGCCTTGGCGCGAAAGCCAAGACCCGACCGTTACTTTTGGAGGGCTTGGCTTAGTGCAGGCTCAAGCTGACAAGCCGAAATGCCAAGTTTTCGGGCAGCGGTGACCCTTCAAGTTTGGCTCCCAAGTCACCCATCCAGTTCGGAACTAGTAACCCACGCCGAGTGGGCAACACACAGCAGCGGTGGTCCTCAGGCAGCCGGCCCCGGATCCATGCCTTTCGGAATATCCGCCTCTCCAGGCACTTCCACCATGTGCCCCTTGCCTTCCGCAAGTGCATACACATAAGCCAGCAATTTGGCCACTGCCGTGTACAAGGCACCCGGAATTTCCTGCTCAAGCTCAACATTGGAATACAAGGCACGGGCCAGTGGCGGCGCTTCCACCAAAGGCACTTTGTTTTCCTTGGCCACTTCCCGAATTTTCAAGGCCAGCGGGCCGATGCCCTTGGCCACCACGCGGGGCGCACCTTTGCCATCCTTGTCGTATTTCAAGGCAACAGAGTAATGCGTGGGGTTGGTGACAATTACATCAGCGTTGGGTACCGAAGCCATCATGCGGCGTCGTGCTGCTTCTCGCTGCATGCTTTTGATCTTGCCTTTCAGGTGGGGGTCGCCTTCCGACTCTTTCGATTCTCGCTTGAGTTCTTCCAGATTCATGCGCAAACCTTTGTAGTAGCGCCACAGCTGATAAGGCACATCAATCGACACAATCAACAGGAATGCAATCGCAAGAATAAGCGCGTCCTTGATGGTAATTCGCGCAGTCTCGGCCATGCCATGTTCAAGCGGCATGGCTGACAACTGAGTGAACTCACCCAGATCCTGCATCAGGAGCAGATAGCCCACGCCGCCCAACACCACTGTTTTCAAAATGGCTTTGACGAGCTCGGCCAAACCGTTGACCGAGAATATGTTTTTCAAACCCTTGATCGGGTTCAGTTTTGAAAGCTTGGGCTCAAGCGGTTTGGTGGACCAGTTAAAACCACCCACTGCAATGTTGGAAACAATCGCAGCCACCACCACCACAAGAAAAAGGGGAATGAGAATGAACAGGCTTTCCTGCAACATGGACACCCATTTCAAACCCATGTGTTTGGTGTCAAAAGCCTGCGCGCGGTCTAGCACCAAACCCTGGCGCATCAGCTTTTCACTTTGGCTGACCAGTTCGCCCCCCATGGTGTAAAGCAAGCCAACACCAGCGAGCAGCACCACGCCTCCGCCCAGCTCTCTGGAACGGGGAAGGTTGCCTTCTTCTCGCGCTTTACGGATCTTCTGTTCCGACGCGGGTAAGTCTTTTTCCTGATCGGTTTCTTCTGCCAAAGCAGCACCTGCGGTGTTGGAATGTTCTTATTATGAAAAGGATACACGCAATTCAAAACCCCGATTTGAAGAGGTAACATGGGATTCTTCTGTATTCACATTCAAATCCATGCATTACGACCCCACCGAAGCTCTGGAGCGAATCGACAACGACACTGGCCTGTTGATCATGTTGATCGAAGTATTTGTCAAAGAATGCCCAAGCTACATTGGAAAGCTACAAACTGCACGCGACAGGCAGGATCTGAACGCCTTGGGTGACGCTGCGCACAACATCAAAGGTGCAAGCGCCGCGATCGGTTTTGAGGAGTGCCGCAATTTGGCAGAAGAACTGGAGGTGGCTTGCAGGCAATCCGGGGTAAAAAGTATTGCGTACTTCGAGAACAGCACCGCAAAACTGATTACCGTATTGAACGCCTGCGAAGCAACCTTGAAAGACTGGGCAAAAAAAAACCGCGCCTGAGCGCGGTGAGAAACGGACCCCTATCCGTTTTTTGAAATGCTGGTACTTAATCCTTGATCAACAACTCGGGGCTGAAGCCCAAGCGCAGGCCACCCCAGTGGCGCCCGTTGATTTCGATGGGCAGTGACAAGTCATTCAACACTTCACCGGTGTCACGCCGATAAGTTTGCAACAACCAGGGCGACAGGTTTTGCGCTGCACGCAAACCCACCGGGTCGCTGAACATGCGTTTGTCTCGGCTTTCCACCAAGTCTTTTTTCAGGTCGCCGGTCAAGGGGCGTGAATACTTGCTATTGTGCGTTGGGGCATAACCTTTTCTATCCACGCACAAGGAGAACACCGAGCCGGGCACATTGGCCACCAACTGATCGTAGGCATTTTGCAGCGGACGCTCCACAGCTTTGTCGTAGCGGGTGCTGTATTTTTGCGGATTGGAATTGGGCACCGCTTTGTAAGCTTCATCAAAAATATCATGGCCATTGTCCAGGGCCTCGATCAATACATTCTTGCATTGCTCGCGTGCCAATATGGCTTGCTCGATGATTTGCTCGTAGGCACCCTTGCCAATTTTGAACCGGGCTACCAGCTCTTTGATTCGATCTGTGGCTGCCGCAAGTTCTGAACTTGATTTCTCGGACTCGCTGGTCTGATTGATTACCGACTGCGCGGTCTCGCGTATTTCCGATGCTTTGCCAGACACTTCCATATTGATCTGTTTGACCGATTGAACTTGCTGGGTCACGTCATTGATTTGCGTACTCATTTCCTCAAAGCTGTGGACCATGCCAGAGAATTTGGCCGATGAGGTGCTCACCGTTTGCTGGCCTTTCAGAATGCTTTGATTGATTTCGCGCGTCTCTTGCTGAGTGTCGCCAACCAAGCGAAGCATGGACGAAATATTGCCCCGAATTTCACCAGTGGCTGACTTCACACGCTCGGCCAGGCCACGCACTTCATCGGCAACCACCGCAAATCCTCGCCCCTGTTCGCCAGCGCGAGCAGCCTCAATAGCGGCGTTCAAGGCCAGCAAATTGGTTTGATCTGAAATGTCATTGATCAGCTTGACGATGTTTTCAATGCCTTTGCCCGTTTCGGCCAGTTTCTCAACGGTGTGCCCAAAACTGTTCAAACTGCCCGATGCAGCGTTCATTTCATCGGCAACAGTGAGCAGTTCACGGTAGGAGGAATTCACCGTTTCGAGGTGTTCTTCGGTGGCACGCGACAGGTAGTTTGCGCTATTGGCCACATTCTCCATGGCGCTTGATGCCTGGTCAGCCGCTTGGAAAATTTCGGAAGTGATATTGCCTTGCTTGTCAGCGGTGCGGCTGGCGTCTTTCAAGCTACCGGAAACACGCACCGATTCCATGGAAACCTGCGCAGTCATTCGGCGAATTTCGTGAATCAGGTCACGCAGGCGCACCATGAAGGCATTGTAGTTTTCTGCAAGGCCACGCAGTTCGTCTTCAGTTACCGTAGGCAGGTTCACTGACAAATCACCCTCGCCGTTGGCCAGTTGATCCATGCGCTCGCTGAGCAAACGTACGGGGCGCACGATTAAGTGGCGCAGGTATACAAAAGCACCAGCGCAGGCAAGCAAGGTAAACCCAAGGGAAATACTGAGAATGAGGCGAAAGTCGCCCATTTGTTCGGGGGCCAGCTTGCCCATCGCCCAGCTGTAAATGACCAGGTAACCGATCAATACAACAGCTGCAATACCGGCCACATTGCCAAACAGTTTTCGACTGAGTGTGTAAAAAAAACTTTTTTCAATCGAGCGGTACAGTGAATTCATCAGGTCAACTCCTTGCCCCTGACTTGTTTCGTCAGGTGTGTGTGAATGTCATTGGCATCTTGTGCCGATGATTCAATTATCGAAGCAAATGGAGTTAACCATACGGGTTATAAAACCCTGAAAAACACCTTAGTTCTACTTACAGCTTTCCTTCAATCAACTCGCGAAGTTCAAGTACCAGCACCAGCAAGCCTTCACCTGACAAGGTGGCACCAGCCACACCCTTGGGTTTTACCCCATCCAACGGCTTGATCATCACTTCGTCCTGGCCCACCAGCGAATCAACCGCCAAAATACACGCCTTGTTGCCGCTGATTGTGAGCACACCCACCTTCGGAGTCGGTGCACTTTCGCGACCAATTAAAGTGGCCAGGTCAAGCAATGGAATCACCTCACCACGCACCACCATGGTGGGCTTGCCACCCACGTATTGCACCTTGTCTTCTTCGATCGGAATGATCTCCCGAACACAGGACAAAGGCAGGGAATAAATTTGCTCTTCAAGCTTCAACATCAACACGGGCAAAATGGCCAAGGTCAGTGGCAGCAAAATCGTGATGGTAGAACCATGGCCTGGCTCGGATTGAATTTCAATGCGACCATTCAGGCGCTGAATATTGGTTTTCACCACATCCATGCCAACACCGCGGCCGGAAATATCCGAAATTTGATCTTTGGTTGAAAAACCTGGCAGGAAAATCAGTTGCAGGCTTTCCTGCACGCTCAACTGCCCTGCTTCCTCGGCGGAAATCAAACCTTTTTCAACCGCTTTCTCGCGAATGATTTCCGGGCGCATGCCACGGCCATCGTCCTGAATCTCGATCACAATGTGATCACCAGTCTGACGAGCGGAAAGATTGACAATACCTTTGGGATTTTTGCCGCAGGCTGTGCGATCTGCAATGGTTTCAATACCATGGTCCACCGCATTGCGCACCAGGTGGATCAAGGGGTCATTCAACTCTTCGAGAATGGATTTGTCCACCTCGGTTTCCGCACCTTCAATCACCAATTCAACGTCTTTGCCCAACTGACGAGAAACATCACGGGCCAAGCGACTGTATTTCTGGAATACGCGGCCCACTGGCTGCATACGGGCCTTCATCACAGCCGATTGCAAATCGGAAACCAGCATATCAAGTTGGCCAACTACCGTGTCAAGCGACTTGATCAATTCTTCATTGCTGGCACCGGATGCAAAAGCCTGGAAAAGGCAGTTCAAGCGGTTTTTGGTCAAACCGATTTCACCGCTGAGGTTCAGGATTTGATCAAAACGCGCGGTGTCCACACGAATGGTATTTTCTTTTTGTACGGCTGCTGCAGGCTGAGCTGCTTTTGCTTTGGGTGGTGGCGCCTTGGGGCGAACTGCGGCAGCGGCCTGCCTTGCAATTGCCTCAGTGGCCATGCCTGTGCTTAGTGCAGCCTGTTCAAGCTCTCGGGGTGGTACACCTACCACGGCTTCGTACAAACCGGCCCAATCCAGATCATCCTCTGAAATTTGTGCGAGTTCATTCAATGTTTTGGGCTGGCTTGGCGCGGGTACTGCCGCAGCGACTTGCACAACTGGCGCTGCAGCGGGTGCCACGGTGCGCCCTTCGATGGCTGCGTCGAGTGCTTCCAGCAATTCCTGAGGCGCTGCGCCTGGCTGGTGCCCGTTGCGCATTTCACCGAACATGCGGTGTACCTCACCGGTGGCGGCCATGATAGAGTCCATCATTTCAGCATCAAGAACAAGCTTCTTGGAACGCAACAGGTCAAACAGGTTTTCTGTTTTGTGGCACAACTCCACCAGGTGTGTTGCTTCCAGAAAACCGGCACCACCCTTGATGGTGTGAAAACCCCGGAAAACAGTGGCCAACAAATCGGCATCTTCCGGGCTTTGCTCCAGTTCGACCAGCTTGCTGTCCACGTCTTCCAACAAGTCGCCTGCCTCGGTCAAGAAGTCCTGTAGCAGTTCGACATCACTGAATGCGCTCATTTGTATTCTCCCACGTCAGCCCGGTTGTTGGTGTTGTTAGAAGCCTAGGCTTTCCAGCAGGTCATCGACCTGGCTTTGATTGCTGCACACATCGGCACGACCTTCTGCATTGATGGCCGGACCATTGAGGAATGTTTCTTCAACCTGCTTGCGCTGGTCGGGTGGCGTGGTGTCGAGCAACAGCTGAACCAGTTGTTCTTCAAGGCCCTGCGCCATATTGCCGATGCGGTTAACAACCTGACCAGTGAGGTCATGGAAGTCTTGCGCCATCATGATGTCGGTGAGGTGCCCTCCCAATTGACCACTGCACTGGCTGATCTCTTTCATGAATTCGCGATTTTCACGGGCGTGTGACTTGAACTCTTCAAGACTCATCTCGTTGTTGTAGAGGCGATCCCACTGTCTGTCCAGTTCTGCGGCACGGGCTGAAACATCATCATTCAGTTTTTGAGAGGCCTCCACCGCCGCCAGCACTTTCTCGGCCGCTTTACCGGTCAGGTCTGCAATGTAGTTCAAGCGGGCGCGTGCATCGGGCAAGGCGTTCACCGCATGCTCAACGCTTTTGTCGTAACCCAGTTCACGCAAGGCATCGTGGAGTTTGCGGGTTAAAGAACCTACACGGCGAAACACATCATGTGGTTCTTCGTCGGCTGGGCTGGAATTCACTGGTGCTTGAGCATCGGGTGCGACAGACGGCGATGCCTGTGGGGCGGCAGCAGGTGCATCATCCCAAACACGTTGTTCTGCGATTTCATCAAACAACGCTTCCAAATCGTCGTTGTCACCACTTTTCAGATTATCTGGGCTCATCGTTGCGACCTCTCCATTTCTGATTCTTCGTTATTAGACAGACATCTTCGCGACGATCTTGCCCAGCTTTTCTTCAAGGGTTGCCTTGGTAAAAGGCTTGACGATGTAACCATTGGCACCCATTTGGGCTGCGGTCACGATGTCCTCTTTCTTGGCTTCTGCGGTCACCAGCAACACAGGCAAATGCTTGAGTTCGGCATCAGCACGAATGTTTTGCAGCAACTCAAAGCCGTTCATATTGGGCATGTTCAAATCGCTGACAACAAAGTTGAAATTGCCAGCTTTCAGCTTGGCCAGAGCCACTGCACCGTCTTCCGCTTCATCGGCGTTGTTGTAGCCAATTTCCTTCAACAGGTTGCGAACAATTCGACGCATGGTCGAGAAGTCGTCAACAATCAGGATTCTTAAATCTTCGGGGTTCATGCTTGCTCCTTACGCTGGGTGAAGCATTGAGGTAACCATCTGCGCCAACTCTTCGGGATGGAACTTGCCCACATAGGCGTCCACACCAACTTGCTGACCCAACTTTTTGTTTGCCACAGACGACAGTGAGGAATGCATCACGACAGGAATGCCCTTGAAGCGAACATCTTCCTTGATGTGACGTGTCAACACGTAGCCATCCATTTCTGGCATTTCGGCATCCACCAGGATGAGAGATACAACATCCCGGATGTCTTTGTTTTCCTGCTCGGCACGACTGGCAATGTTGCGCAGTTTCTCCCAAGCCTCGCGACCGTTGATGGCGCTTTGGTAAGGCAGGTGAAGCTTCTCCAGCACCTCAGTAATTTTCTTGCGAGCCATGTTCGAATCGTCTGCAAAGAACACAGGGTATGGATGGTCGGGTCGCATGCTGTCCATATTGGGCACATCGCCCTCACCAATTACTTCACCCAGGATTTGCTCAACATCCAGAATGGACACCAGCTTGCCATCGGGCAGTTCTGTCAGGGCAGTGATCATTGCACTTTGCGACTGACCAATGCTTTGGGGCGATTTCACCTGCTCCCAGTCCACGCGCACAATGCGGTCTACGTCTTGCACCAGGAAGGCCTGGGTGTGTGAAGAAAACTCGGTGATGATCAGCTTGGTGCGCGCTTCACCATTGCCCATGCGCAGGCACTGTGCCAAGTCAATCACCGGCAAAATACTGCCGCGCAATGAAATGATGCCTTCCACGCCAGCAGGCATGTTGGGGGTTCGCGTGATGGGCAAGGTTTCACACACTTCGCGGACCTTGAACACGTTAATACCGAACACCTCGGTGGAACCCAACGAGAAAAGCAGCAACTCCATTTTGTTGGAGCCTGCAAGTCTTGCCTTCTCGTCAATCATGTTCATCAAGCGATAATCGTTTTGCATCATGTTGCTCCTGACAAATAGTCTGTTTCTTTCAATTCGTACTTGACCCGTTTTTTGGAAACGGCAAGCCTTCAACTTTGGGCACAGGCGGCAGCTCAATCAAATTGGGGTCTTGCCCTTCATCCAGATTGGCCAGCGCCCGCACTGCTTCTTCTGCGCGTTTGTTCATCACCACAATCGCAATTCTTCGGTTCACTGCGGCGTAGGGGTCTTTTTCATCCAGCGACACCGAGGAGGCCAAACCCACCACCCGCAATATTTTCTGGTCCGGCATTCCCGCCGTGTACATTTCCCGACGACTGGCGTTGGCCCGGTCTGCCGACAATTCCCAGTTGCTGTAACCCCTGTTGCCCATGGCATACGGCGTTGCATCGGTGTGGCCTGACAAGGTCAGCTTGTTGGGCACCTGGTTTAACAACTTGGTTAAATTGCGCAAAATGTCTTTCATGTAACCTTTCAACACAGCACTGCCAGAATCAAACATGGGGCGATTTCGCTCATCCACAATTTGAATTCGTAAACCTTCAGGCGTAATGTCCAGCATGATTTGATTTTTAAACTGTTTCATCAAATCTGATGCGTCGATTAGGCCCTCTATTTCCCCCTTTAATTCAAGCAAGCGCTTGGACTCTGCCCGCTCGAGCGCCTCTGCCGTGGCATCGGAGGTACTGCTGTTGGTGGCCTTGTCGGTACTTCCGCTTTTGATTTGCCCCACGGAGCGCGACAAATCAGTACCACCTGCGTCTATTACACTCGTTGCGGTACCGGATCCGGGACCCCCAACCAGTGCCACCTTCAATGGTGAGTTGAAGTAATCAGAGATACCTTTCAGGTCACCTTCCGAGGTAGAACCCAGCAGCCACATCAATAGAAAAAAAGCCATCATGGCAGTCACGAAGTCGGCGTACGCAATTTTCCAGGCGCCGCCATGGTGACCATGGCCACCTTTCTTGATCTTCTTGACTACGATGATTGGACGTTCTTCGTCAGACTTCGCCATGGTGCTTGTTTGCCTTTATTTGCCTTTGGTGCTCTTCACGTGCTCTTCCAGCTCAATGAAAGTTGGACGCTCTGTGGAATAAAGAACCTTTCGGCCAAACTCAACAGCCAGTGCGGGTGAGTAACCATTCAGGCTTGCCAGCAAAGTGGTTTTCACACACTCGAATGGCTTGGATGACTCTGAAATTTTGTGGTTGATAATGCTGGCCAAAGGGCCCACAAAACCGTAGGCCAGCAAAATGCCCAGAAAAGTACCCACCAGGGCAGCGGCAATCATCACGCCCAGTTCGGCGTTACTGACCTGCCCCACTGAGCCCATCACGTGTACCACACCCATCACCGCAGCCACGATACCGAATGCCGGCAAACCGTCGGCCATTTGCTGAACGGCAGATTGGGGGGTGTGTGCTTCCTGGTGGTGGGTTTCAAGCTCGCCATCCATCAGGTTTTCAATTTCCATGGGGTTCAGGTTGCCACTGACCATCAAGCGAAGGTAATCGGTCAGGAATTCAACAATGTGATGATCGGCCAATACCTCGGGATACTTCTGAAACAAGGGGCTTTGCTCAGGTTCTTCAACATCGCCCTCAATCGACATCAAACCTTCTTTGCGCACTTTGGTCAGGATTTCGTACATCAAGGCCATCAAAGACATGTAAAAAGCCTTGGTGATTGCGCTGGGTTTGAATGCACCACCCAAAGCCTTGCCTGTCGCTTTCAAAATGCTTGGCGTGTTACTGACAATGAATGCACCCAAGGCACCACCGCCAATGATCAAAATTTCAACAGGCTGCCACAGCGTTACCAGGTGCCCCCCCATGAAGGCGAAACCGCCCAACACGGAGAAAATCACGATCACGAATCCGATTGCTACTAACATGGGTTGAAGTTCTCTGTCGATGAATGGTTTTTCTGTATAGGTATTGTCGGCAGAATTTGTAAAATCTTTTGTCCGAATAAAGTGGCTTTTCTGGGTGATTTCAAGGCATGGCCAGGATTTCACAATCCTTGGTGATAGCCATTTTTGAGGGGGGTTTAATAAAAATGACCAGCAACATTGGCTGGTCATTCGGGAGTGAGAAACCCCCACTGCAGACCCGGAAGAGACAGAGGGTGGGAGGATGCAACCGGACCTTTTGGTGCAGCGGGGGTAAACGAAAAGCCCTTCTCCCTGGGCTTTGCAAACTGAATACTTAAGCTTCGATACTTGCTTCTTCGTTGAAGAAACGGTCTGCTGCCGACTGTCGCGTTTTACCGGCGCGAGAAGGCATGTGGCACAGGCCGCACACATAATCGTTCACCAATTCATACGTGTGCACCACAAAACGGCCTTCGCAGTCTTTGCACTCGGTGGTGGTCAACATGCCGGCATCAAAAAACTTCACCAAGCGCCATGCGCGAGTCAGCGACAGCACTTCGGGCAAACCCAACTGGGTAATTTGCTCCAGGTACATTCTGTAGGCTTTGATGATGGCTTCAATGTCTTCAATGTCTGTGCTCTTGATCAGCGTTTGATAGATATTGATAAACAGGGAAGAGTGAATATTGGGCTGCCAGGTCATGAACCAGTCGGTTGAAAAAGGCAGCATGCCTTTGGGGGGCGACTTGTGTTTGAGTTCTTTGTACAGCTTCAACAAACGTTCACGAGACAACTGTGTTTCAGACTCGAGAACCTGCAAGCGCGCATCCAGGCGAATCAGCTGAGTGGCCAATTGAATTTGTGCTGCTTCGTCGATGATTGATTTAACTTTAGCCATGATTTTTTTGACCCCTGTCTGATGTCAATGTTGGATGCCTGAGTTTTTCTTGTTACATCCTGAGTAGATACCGTGTCTTTGATTAAGCAGCAGCGTTCACTGCCTTGCCAGACATGATGATTGCTGCATGCATACCGGAAACACTGCGGTCTTTGGTGTGACTGGTCAGCAAGTTCCAAACCACTTCGTCGTCGAAACGGAAACGACACATCAGCATGTTGCTTGAGGCAATACGCAGCACTTGCGCGGTGGTCAGCTGGTCGATCAACTCGGCCACTTCGTCGGAAATGCCCAAACGGAAGGTTGCTTCGGCGCGGTCTTCGCGAATCAGTTGCTGAGCCAGCAACAAATAAGACAGGTTGGTTTCGCGAATTTCATCTAGTAGACGGGTACTTTTCATTTGAACATCCTCCAATTCAATCTCTGTTGTACTGCATCCTCAATTTGCGCCGCTTTCTTGATCGCAGCGACAATTCCCTCATACGTATCTTCGGCTTCTCGCCAAACAACCTGAATCATCCAACTTCCATTCATTGAGTCACCGAGCTGGAATTCAACATGTAGGGAACTGCCTTACATGGACACACTGTCGCTCAATAGGCCCGATGGAAGAATCACAGTTTGGGGGGATCCCCCCATTCGATTGACCCCCACTTCGTGCTGCCCCTTGCGGCGGGGGCCTCAATTGTTAAGCGTCTACTGAAGATAACGGACACCTTTTAAGAAAACTTGAGGAGGGAGCGACATTCTTTTTCAGGAAAAATCGCCTCATTACGACACTGATTCAGTGAACTTGAGGGTGCAAAAACAATATTTTTTATTTGCGAATGAAGGCCTCAAGTTTCATTTCCAGGCATCGATAACAGGGCATAAGGCAGCGCACAAGATGACG
>NZ_DKTN01000006.1:0-59167 GCF_002473065.1 Limnobacter sp. UBA7229
TACACCACTGTCGAGCTTGACCATTAGCCATGAGCTGCTTCAACGCCGCAAACTGATCGAAGGTGAGGACCTTCAAAAAATTGTCGGTGATCACCTCGACGAACTCGACCGCATGGCACGAATTATTCGCAGCATGCTGTTCCTGGCCAATGCAAACCAGGGCAGAGAACTGCAACTTCAATCTGTGCCAAGTCTTCGTCAGCTGGTGGTATCAGTCGCGGAATACCTTGAACAGTTGGCCGAAGACAGAGATCTTCGCATCACAGTTAAAAGCGATGCCACGGTGGAGGCTGAAACCGAATTGATTAAACGAGCAGTGAGCAATTTGCTGTCCAATGCAATTCGGTATGCGCAGGCCAACACAGAAATTACCGTGCAAATTACCGGAGAAGCAGAGAGGGTGTGGATCAAGGTTTCGAATGAAGGCCCGACAATTGACCCAGTCAAACTGAACCGTTTGTTCGAACCCTTTTTCCGTGCTGAAGAGGGGCGAAGTGACACTGGGAGCAATCACGGACTTGGTTTGGCCATTGTGGCTGCAATTGCGAAACTGCATGGTGGTGATGTGTTTGCAAGCAGCGAAAATCAAGTTACGGTGATTGGCTTTTCGATTCACACAGAACCGCAATTGACATGAACACCGAAAAAATGACATCCTAATAACATGTATCGTTCATTCATCTTCATGTTCCTTATGTTTCTGCTGCCGCTCCAGGCCTCCTGGGGCGCGGTGGCGGATTATTGCGCGCATGACGAGCTTGCGCAACAATCATCACATTTCGGCCACCATCAAGATGAACATCATGCCCACGATAGCCAAGCTGATGCCGGTGACGATCAAGATAGCCAATATCCGCAAAACCACGACCATTCGCATTCATCCAGCTTTATCGGCTTTTCGGCTGACAACGCGAACGGCGTGATCATTGATTTCAGTTCACCCCAACAGGTGCTGAGCACTTCAAAGTATTCCTTTTTCTGTCAAACCCGCCCTGAACGCCCCAAGTGGCCTGTGTCTGCCTGATTACGGCGACACGACACCTGTCTTTACACCTCATTAAACGACTGCGTTAATTCGTCTCGCCGATTCTTTCCTTTGTACACCGGAGAAATCGATGCGAAAAATATTGCTAACGCTGGCTGCGACCGCGTTGCTGCCCAGTGCCGCCATGGCTCAGGGCAACACCCCCGAATACACCAGCAATGGGCTTAATTCCCCATCCGGGCAAGCCAGCTTGCCGCGAACAACAAACCTTACTTTGAACACCGCACTTGAAAGGGCCTATGCGGCAAACCCTGAACTGGCAGCGGCCCGAAATGCGCTGCTGGCACAAGACGGCACCATACGCCAGGCTGAAACCCGCCCCAACCCCGAATTACAGGCCCTGGTTGAAGACACGCGAAGTGCAACCCGCACCAGCACCCTGCAACTGAACCAGCGCATTGAACTGGGCGGAAAGCGTTCTGCTCGAATTGATGCAGCCGAGCGCGGCAAGAACCTTGCTGAAGCTGACCTTGCCATGGTGCGGGCCACCCTGCAAACCGAAGTCACCTCTGCGTTTTACGACACGCTGGTTGCACAGGAACGTGTGCGGCTTGCCCAATCTTCCATCGACCTGGCACAAAACGCCCAGCGCGCTGCACAAAAAAGGGTTGAAGCAGGCAAGGTATCGCCTGTCGAGGCCACCAAAGCGGGCATTGCATTGGCTGGCGCACGCGTGGATTATGCACGCGCTGAAAGTGCGCTGAAATCGTCTAAAAAACGTTTGGCCACCGCCATGGGAGAATCCCGGGTCGGTTTTGAAACCGTTGAAGGCAATCTTGAAAACCTGCCCGAGCTGCCCGCCATCGAGACACTGGAAGACAGGTTGCAGCAATCGCCTGCATACCGGAAAGCCCAAATTGAAGTGGACCGCCGCAAGGCCATTAGCGAGGTTGAACGCAGCAAAGGCGTACCCGATGTGACGGTGAGCCTTGGTGGGCGAAAAAATCAGGAACTTGGCTTGAACCAGGCCATTTTTGGGGTATCCATTCCCATCCCTGTTTTTGACCGCAACCAGGGCAACTTGCTTGAATCACTGCGACGCGCTGACCAGGCCAAAGATGAACTGACAGCAACGCAATACCGCTTGTCTCGCGATTTACAAGCCGCATACGAAAACCTGAGCGCGTCCCGCGAGGAATTCCTGGCCTTGCGTGACAGCATTTTGCCCAGTGCAGAAAGCGCCTACAACGCTGCAAGCAAGGGTTTCGAGATGGGCAAGTTCAGTTTTCTGGAAGTGCTGGACGCACAACGCACCCTGTTTGATGCCATGGCGCAAAGCCAGCAATCGCTCGCCCAATCCCACCGGTATGCCGCCGAACTGCAAGGGATTCTTGGGCAAACACCAGCCAATATTCAGTAGGACCACTTAATCATGAAACGCAATTTCAGCAAGAAACAAATCATTTCCATCGCCCTGCTTGTTGCAGTGGGTGCCCTGCTGCCAGCCCTTATTTTAACCACAGGCAATTCCCAGCCTGGGCAAACCAATGGCACACAACTTGAACAAGCCAACCCCAATGAACCTGTCAAAGGACCCAAAGGGGGCAAGTATTTCGCGCAAGACGGCTACGGGGTCGAGGTGACCATTTTTGAGGACGGTGTAGACCCCGAGTTCAGAATTTACACCTACAAAGACAACGCCTTGCTGCCCCCCGAGGCCACCAAGGCAAGTATTGAACTTGAGCGCTTGGGTCGAAAGCCGCAAACCATCAACTTTGCACCTGCAAACAATTTTTTGCGCGGCGATGCCGTAGTGTTTGAGCCCCATTCATTCCGTGTTGCCGTGAATGCGCAACACCAAGGCAAGCAATACCGCTTCGCTTATGACCAGATCGAGTTCCGAATCGACATGAGCGCCGAGCAAATGAAACAAAGCGGCATTGAACTGGCCACAGCCGGCCCGGCCAAAATCAAAAGCAGCATTGAATTGATCGGCGAAATCCAGTTCAACAGCGACAACACGGTACGCGTGGTGCCACGCTTGAGTGGCATTGTGGAATCTGCCCCCGTGAACGCGGGTGATCAGGTTAAAAAGGGACAAGTGCTGGCCGTAATTTCCAGCCAAACCCTGGCAGACCAGCGAACCGAGTTGCTGGCAGCGCAAAAACGCCTGGCATTGGCCAACATCACATTCGAGCGGGAAAAGAAACTGTGGGAAGACAAAATTTCAGCCGAGCAAGATTATCTGCAAGCGCGCAATACCAAGCAAGAGGCTGAAATTGCAGTGCTGAACGCACGGCAAAAGCTCGCCTCGATCAATGGCGGCGCCACCATTGGAAGCCAACTGACCCGCTATGAAATTCGGTCACCGATATCAGGCACCGTGGTGGAAAAAAACATTGCTTTGGGGCAGGCGTTGAAAGAAGACGCCAATATTTTCACGGTGGCCGATTTGTCCACCGTGTGGGCCGAAATGACGATTTACCCCAAAGACCTGAACACAGTGAAGGTAGGCCAGCAAGCCACCGTGAAAGCCACGGCATTTGAATCGGAAAGCGTGGGCAAAGTGGCGTATGTGGGTTCCCTGGTGGGTGAACAAACCCGCACCGCCACTGCACGCATTGTGTTGCCGAACCCCGATTCTGTGTGGCGTCCCGGGCTGCCAGTGAAAGTTGAACTGGTGGCCGAGGAAAGTGAAGTACCGGTTGCCATTTCAACCGAAGCCCTTCAAACCATTCTGGATGGACCGGCCGTGTTTGGTCGCTATGGCCAACAGTTTGAGGCACGCCCGGTTGAACTGGGCCGCAGCGATGGCAAAACCGTTGAAGTGTTGGGCGGCCTGGACGCGGGTGAGCAATACGCGGCAACCAACAGCTTCCTGATCAAGGCGGATATCGGCAAATCAGGGGCAAGCCATGACCATTGATTCAACGCTTGCCCACATCTGCACCACCCTTTGCCAATGCACGCAAACAGAGGAAGTACCGAATCATGTTTGAAAAAATAATCCGTTTCGCCATCGAACAACGATGGTTTGTGATGCTGGGAACCGTGGGCCTGATTGCCCTGGGTATTTACAGTTATCAAAAATTGCCAATAGACGCTGTACCCGACATTACCAACGTTCAGGTTCAAATCAACACCTCCGCACCAGGCTACTCGCCGCTGGAGTCTGAACAGCGCATTACCTTTCCCATTGAAACTGTGATGGCCGGTTTACCCGGCCTGCAGGAAACCCGTTCCATTTCACGCTACGGCCTGTCGCAGGTCACCGTGATTTTCAAGGAAGGCACCGACATTTATTTCGCTCGCCAACTGGTCAATGAACGCATTCAGCAAACCAAGGGGCAACTGCCCGCCGGAATCGATCCCGCGATGGGGCCAATTTCCACGGGTTTGGGTGAAATTTTCATGTGGACCGTGGAAACCAAAGAAGGGGCTTTGAAAGAAGATGGCACACCCTACACCCCCACGGATCTTCGGGAAATTCAGGACTGGATCATCAAGCCCCAACTACGCAATGTGCCCGGCGTCACCGAGATCAACACCATTGGCGGCTATGCCAAGGAATTCCAGATTGCACCCTCGCCCGACAAACTGGTTGCACAGGGTATTTCGCTGAAGGACTTGTTGCGGGCTGTTGAACAAAACAACAGCAATGTGGGCGCTGGTTACATTGAGAAACGGGGTGAACAGTATTTGATCCGTGCGCCGGGTCAGCTCAACAACATTGCCGACATTGAAAACGTGATTGTGTCAAACCGCGCCGGTGTGCCCATTCGCATTAAAGATGTTGCGCAGGTTTACATTGGCAAAGAACTTCGCACCGGTGCCGCCACAGAAAATGGCAGAGAGGTGGTGCTGGGCACGGTGTTCATGCTGATTGGTGAAAACAGTCGCGTGGTGTCGCAAGCGGTGTCAAAAAAACTGGAAGAAGTAAACCGGAACCTGCCGGAAGGGGTAGTTGCGCAAACCGTTTACGACCGCACGGTGCTGGTGGACAAAGCCATCAACACCGTGAAAAAAAACCTGATTGAAGGCGCCATTCTGGTAATTGCAATCCTGTTTCTTTTTCTGGGCAATATTCGCGCGGCCATCATCACGGCGATGGTAATTCCACTGTCCATGCTGTTCACGTTTTTTGGCATGGTCAATAACGGGGTTAGTGCCAACTTGATGAGCCTGGGCGCACTGGATTTCGGCATCATCATTGACGGTGCCGTGGTCATTGTTGAAAACTGTGTGCGCCGCTTGGCCCATGCACAAACCAAAGCGGGGCGAACACTCACGCGCAAGGAACGCTTTCATGAAGTGTTTCTGGCCTCCAAGGAAGCGCGACGATCCCTGCTGTTCGGCCAACTCATCATCATGGTGGTTTACCTGCCCATTTTTGCGCTCACCGGTGTGGAAGGAAAAATGTTCCACCCCATGGCCTTCACCGTGGTGGCGGCACTGCTGGGTGCCATGATTCTCTCGATCACCTTCATTCCGGCAGCGGTGGCTTTATTGATCACCAACAATGTCAGCGAGAAAGAAAACCGCATCATGACGTGGGCAAAGCGTGGATACGAACCCGCACTGGTCAAGTCCATGGCCAACAAACCGGTGGTGCTTTCAATTGCCGTGGTGTTGGTGGTTTTATCGGGTTTGCTGGCAACCCGCATGGGCAGCGAATTTGTGCCCAGCTTGAATGAAGGCGACATTGCCTTGCATGCCCTGCGTATTCCGGGCACCAGCTTGAGCCAGGCCATTGGCATGCAAACTGAACTGGAAAAAACAATCAAGCAGTTTCCTGAGGTGGACCGTGTATTTGCCAAAATTGGCACGGCCGAAATTGCAACCGACCCAATGCCACCAAACGTGGCAGACAATTTCGTGATGCTGAAACCCACCTCGGAATGGCCAGACCCCAGCCGCAGCAAAACCGACCTGGTGGAAGCCATGCAAACCGCTGTCATGAAAATACCAGGCAACAACTATGAATTCACCCAGCCCATTCAAATGCGATTCAATGAATTATTGTCGGGTGTGCGAAGTGATGTGGCTGTGAAAGTATTTGGTGATGACCTGGACACACTGAATACCGTGGCCGGAGAAATTTCCGAAGTGCTGGAAAAAGTCGATGGCGCAGCAGACGTGAAAGTAGAACAAACCACGGGCCTGCCCATGCTGACCGTTCAAATTGATCGCGAAAAAACTGCACGGTTTGGCATCAACGTGACCGATGTTCAAAACACCGTTGCCATGGCCGTTGGCGGGCAGGAAGCAGGTGTGCTGTTTCAGGGCGATCGCAGGTTTGACATCACCGTGCGCTTGCCCGAAGCGCTGCGAAACGACCTGCAGGCCATTGCGCGGCTGCCCATTCAGTTGCCAGGCAGTACGGCTGGCAGCGACATGCCCCTGTTTGTTCAACTGGGCGATGTGGCAAGCCTGGACATCGCACCCGGGCCAAACCAAATCAGCCGGGAAAATGGCAAGCGCCGCGTGGTGGTAACCGCCAACGTGCGTGGCCGCGACATTGGTTCATTTGTGGCCGATGCTCAAAGCCAGATTCAGCAGAAGGTGAAAGTACCAGCAGGCAACTGGATCAGCTGGGGGGGTACGTTTGAACAGTTGCAATCGGCCTCCAAACGACTGCAAATTGTAGTTCCGCTGTCACTGTTTCTGGTATTCCTGTTGTTGTTCATCATGTTCAACAACGTTCGGGATGGTTTGATTGTGTTCACGGGTGTACCGTTTGCATTGACTGGCGGTATTTTGGCCTTGTGGTTGCGCGACATTCCATTGTCAATTTCAGCGGGGGTGGGCTTCATTGCACTTTCTGGTGTGGCGGTGCTGAACGGGCTGGTGATGATTTCATTTATCCGCAGCCTGCGCGAGGAGGGCATGCCCTTAGACAAGGCCATTCATGACGGTGCCATGACACGGCTTCGCCCGGTGCTGATGACCGCGCTGGTGGCTTCACTTGGCTTTATTCCGATGGCGATTGCCACGGGTACCGGCGCTGAGGTTCAACGGCCCCTGGCCACAGTAGTAATCGGGGGAATTCTGTCATCAACCGCCCTTACCCTGCTGGTGCTTCCCATTCTTTACCGGTTGACCCACCGCAAGGAAGAGGAAATGAACGTTACTGATCAACAAGCAAAACCTGCTTACAACACATAGGCTAGCAACATGGGCTGGATTATTTTGAAGTACCTGACCACCGCAGGCCTGGTGGTCCTTATTTCCGAAGTGGCCAAGCGCAGTGACAAACTGGGCGCGTTGATCGCAGCGTTGCCCATGGTCACGGTGCTGACGCTGATTTGGCTTGCTGTTGAAAAGGCACCGCAGGAAAAAATTGCCAACCACGCCTACCTGACATTCTGGTATGTGCTGCCCACCCTGCCCATGTTTTTGGCCTTCCCCTGGCTGTTGCCCAAGGTGGGGTTTGTGTTCTCGCTGGCGGGCAGCGCATTGCTTACTCTGGTTTGCTTCGCCATAACAGTGAAAGTGGCAGCGGGTTTTGGTGTTCAACTTTGGTTTAAATAAGGGGTAGACAATATGGGCGCAGGACATTCCCATGATGTGAAAGTAGAAGGATACGAAAAACCGCTGTGGATCACCTTGATACTCACCACCAGCTTCATGGTGGCCGAAGTTGTGGGCGGCATATTTACCAACAGCCTGGCTTTGATTTCCGATGCGGCACACATGTTCACCGACTCTGCGGCGTTGGCCATTTCCTTGGCAGCCATTCAAATTGGAAAACGCGCGGCTGATTCAAAACGTACATTTGGCTACCACCGTTTCGAAATTCTGGCGGCTGCTGTCAATGCCATTCTGCTGTTCGGGGTGGCCATTTACATTCTGATAGAGGCGTACCTGCGAATATCGAATCCACCCGATATTCAGTCGAACGTGATGCTGATTGTTGCCTCACTTGGCCTGCTTGTGAATTTGATCTGCATGAAAATCCTGAGCGGCTCGAAAGACGACAATCTGAATATGAAGGGTGCCTACCTGGAGGTGTGGGGCGACATGCTGGGATCTGTGGGCGTGATCGTGGGTGCCTTGTTGATTCGATGGACGGGTTGGGGCTGGATCGACTCCGTAATTGCCGTGGGCATCGGGCTTTGGGTGCTGCCACGTGCGTGGGCCCTGTTAAAACAAAGCACACATATTTTGCTGGAGGGCACACCGGAACATTTGAACATTGACGAGATCAAGCAGGCACTGTCAAGTCACTGGGGCGTGGACAGCATTCATGATTTGCATGTGTGGTCCATTTCCAGCGGCAAGTCCAGCTTGTCAGTTCATGTGGTATGCCAGCACCGGGAGGTGGATTGGACTGATTTGCTTCAACAAATTCGCACCATGCTAGCAAACCGGTTTGACTTGCACCACACCACCATTCAGCTTGAGGCTACACCGTGTAGCGATGCAAGTGGAGAACACAGCTACACCGGCTCACCATGAAGCGCCCAGGTCTGCCGGGTTGTTGCTGGCATATGCGAGGCTTCCCCCGGCAATCGCGCTTGCGGTTACAATCAGGGCGGTAAACAATTTTCTCTGTTTCATAATTTCACCCCGTAGTTGAAAGTCAATCAAGCAGGTTTGCTTGTGACAGTTCCTACTTTGCCCATGCAAACTTAGCGCAACATTAGATGCGTTTCTGCATCGATGAGTTTTTGAAACTTCCCGGAATCCCTCTTTCTCGGCCCCAGCGAGCCGGTTAAACTGCTCTTATCGCATCAACCCGGTGTAGTGTGGCTACCCTCTCAGGGCCAGGAGATCAATTTGCTGTTTGAAAACCCAACCCGAATTCACCACTGGGCAGCCTGGGCACTGCTAGGTCTGTTCATTGTTTTTCTTAACCGCTACACGGGCTGGGACCAGGCCATTTCGAATGTATTTTTTGATCCGCAGGCAGCGAATTTTCCATTGAAACAAAACCAGTGGCTTGGCCTTCTTCTACACGATGGTTTGCGTTGGCTTGCGGCTGGCATTTGGCTGGGTTTTGGTTTTCTGTTGTGCTTAAAACCTTTCAGGCTGAAATATGGGGGAGCAATTGTTTTTATTCTGCTGGTCAGCTTGCTGACCGCACTGGTGGTCAGCATACTGAAGGCCCAGTCCGTGCACAGTTGCCCTTGGGATTTGAAGCTGTACGGCGGAACAGCCGATTATTTCCGATTGTTTCAAAACACCCGTGTTGTTGCGAACCCGGGACCCGGAAAATGCTTTCCCAGCGGGCACGCATCCACCGCATTCATGTGGATTGTGTTGTTGTACAGCCCAATGCCGTGGTTGAGGCAACACCGCAGCACAATGACCATCGCGGTGCTGTTGATGGGTGGGCTGGCTGGCGGCGTGCAAATTGCCAAGGGTGCCCATTTTGTAAGCCATGTACTGGCCACAACATGGCTTTGCTGGGGTGTTACCTTGTTTGCCCTTGCTGCTCAAAATGAGCTTTCAAAGCATTGGTGCGCTGCGTGCAAACGCCACTTTCAACCTCGAAAGTCAACATAAGTGCGCAGAACAAGTCGTCGTGCGTGAAAGGATAATCCTTGACCAGCCTCAAGTCGTCAGTACGGTAGTCAAAGTTTTTTCCAAACCACAACACCGAAGCCACATGGGTTTGTTCCCTGGGCGAAAACACATACGGTGCGCCATGCAAATACATGCCTTGCTCACCCAGGGACTCGCCGTGGTCGCTCACGTAAAGCATTGCAGTTTCATGGCTTGAGTCGAATTTTTTCAGCAAAGCAATGGTTTGCGCCAAAAAATGATCTGTGTACGAAATTGCATTGTCGTAGGCGTTGTTGATTTCCTCGTCGGTGCATTTTGACAATTCATTGGTTTTGCACACAGGCGTAAACCGCTCAAACTCTGGCGGGTAGCGTTTGTAGTAAGCGGGGCCATGGTTGCCCATTTGATGCAACACAATCAACAGGTCTTTACCGGGGTGTTTTCGTATGTGGTCTTCAAGCCCAACCAGCATGCCGGCGTCTCGGCATTCAGAATCGCAAACCGGGTTGATGGCCGGGTCGCGAAAATTCTCGTAGGGCAAACGAAGGGCAACGCCTTTGGAATCGGAATTGTTGTCGCGCCACAAAATTTCAACGCCCTGGCGTTTCAGCACATCCAGCACGTTCTCGAATTGATTGACTTTATCACCATCGAAGCCATCGTGCCCAGCCAGTGAAAACATGCAGGGCACCGACACGGCGGTTGATGTACCGCAGGAAGTAACATTGCCCAGAGAAACCACATCTTCTTTGTCCAACATGGGGTTGGTGGGCTTGGTGTAGCCATTCAGTGCAAACCGGTCGGCACGCGCCGTTTCGCCCACCACCAAAACAATCAGTTCCTTGGGGTGCAGCGGGGGTTCATCATTCAATGCAGCGTCTGGCGCCACTGCCTGCACCACCACGGGGCCAGCACTGCCTTTGATTTTGCTGCTGGCCAAGCGAATGGCTGAGTAGGTGAAATACGTGGGGTTGGCGTAAAAGCGCAGGCTTTTGTGTTCACGGAAAAATGAAGCGTATTGGGAGGTAAAAGGCACAATCAACAACACCATGCCTGCCAGCAAACACACACTGAACAATGCCTTGGCGCGAAGTTCTGTTGCAAGGCCCTTTGCCCTGGGCATGCGCCGCAGCACATACCAGGCAGGTAACACACCCAGAACCAACAAGTACAACAGCATGGAAATCGAAAACAGGTCGCCTGCCTCGGCCGCATTGGTTTGCAAGGTGTTTTCCAGCATGGTTTGGTCAATCACCGTGCCGTAGGTCGACATGAAATACGCCGCCATGCTTGAAGCAATCAAATAAAAAGCCAATACCCAAGGCGCTGCACGCCCATGGCACAACCATACCAACAACAAAGTGGTGGCGAGGGTAAACAACAAAAATACGGATGCAACAAACAACACATTGCCATCGAAGAGGGGATAGGCTTGCATCAAGCGGCTTGTAAAACTACCGTTGGCCAAAAGCATAAGGAACGCAGAAACACCCGCTATCCAACGGTTTTGCGGATTGAAAATATTGCGCCACATGGTGTTGTTCCTGATCAATACGGCCAGCAAAGGCGACTTTTATTTTGGTGTCGAAATTGTACACCGATGCCACTGATTTACCCCTAGCTTGGCCTCCAGGCGACTTGATCCAGCTCGTTATTGTTTCACTGAAAACCCGATGCGTACCCATTCCCCATCGCACTGGGCAAAGGGTTCACCCCCATGCAAACGGGCAATGGCAGCCACAATCGCCAAGCCCAGACCATGGTTATGCCCACTTTCATTGCGCGATTGATCTACCCGGTAGAAAGGCTCAAACAAATGAGGCACGCTACGCTGGGGAATACACACGCCTTTGTTGCTCACGGTAACGTTGACCAAGCTACTGGTATGCGCAGGTTCAATGTGAATGTGAATTGTGCTGCCCTCTTCGGCATAGCGAATGGCATTGGACACGAGGTTGGACAAAGCCCGCTTGACCAATTCGGAATCAATGCGTGCTGAAGCATCGCCGTGTAATTCAAAGTGCAAATGCTTTTCCTCCAGCATGGCCTCCATGTAGTCCATCACCGTCATCACTGGTTCACTCAACTTTTCAACCCAGCGAAAATCGTTGTACTGTCCCTGGCTGGCATGCGACAAAAACAGCATGCTTTGAATAATGCGGTTCATGCGTTGCAGTTCTTCAAGGTGGCTGTGCAAGGCTTCTTTCAAATGCTCCGGATCGGGGTTCTTCTCGCGCAGCAACAACTCGTGGCTCACGGTAAGGCTGGACAAGGGCGTGTTCAACTCGTGTGCCACGTTGGAATTAAACGAACGCAATTGCTCCTGGTATTGACCCACCTTGCCCATCAGCTTGTTGAACTGCTCAACAACCGGGTAAAGCTCCTCGGGTTCATGGTCACTTTTGATTCTGGCGTTGATATCTGAAGGATCAAAGTCTGCAATTTTCCGCCCAAACTTGTTCAGGGGTTTCAGTTCAAAACGTGCCAAGGTGCCGCTCAGCAGCATAATGAAAAAACCCCAAACCACCGTCACCGCCGTAAACAGCAAAGCAATAAACTTCAAAAATCTTTTGTCTTCAGACACGTCCATGGCCAGCTCAAGATCGTTCATGGGCATGCTGCCCCCCAATCCATTCAAGGGGTGCATGTAGCTCACTTTGTGCTTCACCTGGCTTAACAACAACTGCGGGCCATATAGCACTTGCCCGTTTTCGCCATGCACTTTGGCACGCACGTTGCCAAGGCTTAACAGCAATTCGTCTACCCGGCTCCACATTTCAGTGGGCAAAAGCTCGCTGTTGCGGCCCAACACCTGTTCAACACTGGAAGCTGCGCGGCTGAGTGTGTCCTGATGCCGCATGTCTTGCCACATGCAAATGGCCTGGTAACTGATGATGGCGATAATGCCCACACCCAGAATACTGAGTATCGACATTTGCAATGAAGATCGCCTTGCTATTGAACGCCTCACGATGGAAGGTCCCCTACGGCCTGCTCATTGGCCTGCTCAACCACCGCGCGTTGTTCCAGCACATAGCCCATGCCACGCACGGTGTGCAACAAAGGCTGGTCAAAAGGTTCGTCCATTTTGCTGCGCAAGCGCCGAACCGCCACATCCACCACATTCGTTTCACTGTCAAAGTGCATGTCCCACACCAGTTCTGCCAACTCGGTGCGCGAAAGCACCTCGCCTTTTCGGCGCAACAGCAACCACAACAGGCTGAATTCTTTGGCGGTCAAACGCAAGTCTTGCCCAGCCCGTTTGGCCTGGCGCTTTACGGCGTCCAATTCAAGATCCGCCAGGCCGAGGTGGCTGCTGTCGGCAGCGGCACTGGGTTGGCCTTGCGCACGGCGGGCCAATGCATGCACACGGGCCACCAATTCAGAGAAAGCGAAAGGCTTGGTCAGGTAATCGTCGGCACCCGCCTGCAAACCTTTCACACGGTCTTCAACCATGGAACGGGCCGTGAGCATAAGTACGGGAATGTTCATGGTTTGGCGCAAGGCGGCCAAAACGCCCAAGCCATCCAGGTCGGGCAACATGCCATCTAGGATAATGAGTTCGTAATGGCCCTCGGTGGCCAGGTGCAAACCGTCAATGCCGTTGTGGGCAACATCCACCACAAAGCCTTCCGAGCTCAACCCTTTCTGAAGGTAGCTGGCCAGTTTTTTTTCGTCTTCAATCACCAGAATTTTCATCGAAACTGCACCGCTGCGGCCAAGTAAACACAACACGCAGTATAGAAGCTAGGCCGATATTTTTAAATTACAAATTTGTAATGTGCCTGTGGGCACTTGGTAATTCGAGGCTGCGTAAAGTACGACTCATGCCAACGCAATAACGCAACGGCAAAACTTAGTGAAGTACCTCAAAAGGAGATTTACCATGAACGCACGTCAATTGATCGCTACCTCCGTATTGGCCATTTCAGCATCTGTACCAGCCGTGGTCATGGCCAACCCAGCAACTCAGCAAGGCGATGGCACCAGCCACGTGGTGGCAGCCGAAAGTCAGCGTAACCAAGCTACACGCCAAGCTGTGTTGAATGAATATCAGAAGGCAGTACAAACCGGCGAATTCAGCCCCGCGGCAGGTGATGCGAGTGTTACCGTTCAAACTGCAAAGTCGACCGTCACTCGTGCTGAAGTCATCAGCAAGATCAACGGTGTAGACCTGACCGAAGGTGATGCCAGCTAAATGGTAAAAACCGGGTAGTCTGCCGGTTTTCAAAGGGCGCCTGTGATTCCCCGCACAGGCGCCTTTTGTTTTAACATGAGCTTAACCTTTGCTTCAAAGCAGTACTTTCCATGTCGTCCAGCAAGAAACCTCCCGCCTTTAACCATTCAAACGAATCCGCTGTGCCTTCGGGCCGCTTCGCCCGTTTAAGCCGGTTTGGTGCCTTGGCCACCACGGTGGCAGGTTCGGTGGTTAAGAACGGCACCAAACAATTGGCACAGGGAAAGCGGCCCAAGCTGAGCAGCCTGTTGCTGACCCCCAAAAACGCTCTGCGCGTGGCCGACCAGTTGGCACAACTGCGCGGTGCGGCCATGAAACTGGGGCAACTTGTGTCGATGGACGCAGGCGACATGCTGCCACCCCAACTGGCTGAAATTATGGCCAGGCTTCGGCAAGACGCCAAACACATGCCTCGCAAACAACTGCTCGCCGTGCTGGAAAAAGAATGGGGCGAGAACTGGCGCGAGAGGGTGCGCGAATTTAACCTGACGCCGATTGCCGCCGCATCAATTGGGCAGGTGCATGAGGCCATTTCATTGGACGGCGAGAAGCTGGCTGTCAAAATTCAGTACCCGGGTGTGCGCGACAGCATCGACAGCGACATCGACAATGTGGCCACCATTTTGCGCTTCACGGGCTTGGTACCCAAAACATTCGATTTAGCCGCACTGCTTGCTGAAGCAAAGAAGCAGTTGCATGAAGAGGCAGATTACCTACGGGAAGCTGAGTACATCGCGAAATACACCGAAGCACTGGGCGAAGACGAACGGTTTGAAGTTCCCACGGTCAATACCCGCTTAACCACACGCGGCATATTGGCCATGCGTTATGTGGAAGGCGTACCGATCGAACAAATGGCGCACGCTACCCAACCGGTTCGCGACAAAATTGCCACCATGCTGTTCGAATTGTTGTTCAAAGAATTGCTGGGCATGCGCTTGATGCAAACTGACCCGAATTTTGCGAACTACCGTTACAACCCAAAAACCGGCAAAGTGGTGCTGCTTGATTTTGGTGCCACCCGCAGTTTTGATAAAGAACTGGTGGACGGTTATGTGGACGTGATGAAAGCTGCACAGGCAGGCAGCCGCAGCCTGATGGAAAAGGCCGCGACCCGCATTGGCTATTTCGATTCAAGCACGCAAACCCACCACAGGGAGTTGGTACTTGACTTGATGGATTTGGCCTGCGAGCCTTTTTGCACCAAGGGTTGTTTTGATTTTGGCAACACCGACCTGGCTGCGCGAATTCGCGACAAAGGCTTTGAACTGGGCGAAGACCGAAAGTTCTGGCACGCCCCGCCCATTGACTGCCTGTTCATTCACCGCAAACTGGGTGGGCTGTTTTTGCTGGTCACCCGCTTGAAGGCCAAGGTACACGTCGCAGCATGCGCTGGATGCATTAAATCGTAATAGTTTTGTTACAAATTTGTAATGTTCATGTGGGGTCTTGGTCATTCGTACCTGCGTAAAGTACAACTCATGCCAACGCAATAAAGCAAAGGCAAACACTTAACGCAGTACCTTATTTTTACAATCCAAGGAGATACACCATGAACGCACGCAACCTGATCGCCACTTCTGTTTTGGCCCTTTCAGCAACTGTTCCAGCAATCGCTTTTGCAAACAGCCCTACAAACCATGGCGATGCAACAGACCACGTCGCACAATATTCACAGCGCGACCAAGCTACACGCCAGGAAGTACAGCGCAACTACCAGCAAGCTGTTCAAGCAGGTACATTCAACCCAGTAGCGGGTGATGAGACTGTTATTGCAACCGAATCAAAGTCCACTGTCAGCCGTGCTGAAGTGCTCAGCAAGATCAACGGCGTAGACCTGACCGAAGGCGACGCCAGTTAATTTGAACAATCAACCTTGAGTTGATTTCCCTTGAAGGCGCATGTGATTTCACTCACATGCGCCTTTGATACTTTTGTTCATCTGAATCTTGAGCCGCGCAGAAATGGGTTGCCTGTGTAGCCTTCAGGTGTATACGGCAACATCCGCAAGATGATTACCAAACACCTACACCCTGGGCTGAAGCATGATGATTGCCATCCCTGCCAAGGCTAGCCCTGCACCTGCAATATCCCACCGGGTTAAGTTGATACCCTCGATCCAGTAAAGCCAGAGCAAAGCCACGCTGATGTACATGCCGCCATAGGCGGCATACGTGCGGCCAGCAGCTGAAGGGTGCAAAGTCAACAGCCAGGCAAATAAAACAAGAAACCCGATGGCCGGGAGCCACAACCATGGGGACTTGTCCTGTTTCAGAATCAGCCAAGGCAAATAGCAGCCCAAAATTTCAGAAACGGCCGTCACTGCAAACAATGCAGAAAATTTGATCAGCTCCATTTCCCAAACTCAGTTTGTTTTAAATCGAACGGTGGCTTTCTTCTTGTTGGCGAATTCCACTGTGGCCACTGCGGTGTAGCCAGATCCCTTCAAATCCACACCCTCACCCGACAAAAGCACCCCCTGGCCAGCCAGTGTTCTTTCCATTTTTTGATCGGCCACCAGAAACACCACTTTGGCCTTGGCTTTGCTCAAGTCAATCACCTTGCCGTGATCATTTGCATGCAATTGAACATTTTCCGACCTCACCACCAATTCATACTCGATGTGGTTGGCTTCAACCACTACACCGCCATGTTTGGGCTCAAGTTTGTGCTCATCTTTTTCCTGTGCCACAGCAAAGCCTGAACTCAAGGCCAAAACAAGACCGAAACTTGTTGTCAGCAATTTGATTGATTTCATCGTCATCCCCTTTCCGTTAAAAAAATTACAATGCTTGAGCATCGGATTGCTCCATTAACCTTTCCGCGTCTTTGCGCCCAAAAACCCAAAACAATGCTGGCGTTAAAAAGGTATCCAGCAAGGTTGAACTGATCAGACCAGCAAAAATTACAACTGCAACCGGGTGCAAAATTTCGGTGCCCGGGCGCTCTGCCTCAAACAGCAATGGTGCCAAAGCAAATGCAGTGACCAGTGCCGTCATCAACACGGGACTTAACCGTTCCATGGATCCGCGCACGATCATGGACTGGGTAAAACTCTCGTGTTCGAATCGCATCAGGTTGATGTAGTGGCTCACCTTCAAAATGCCGTTGCGAACTGAAATACCCGCAAGCGTGATAAAACCAATCAATGCAGCCACTGACAAAGGCTGTCCGGATAACCACAAGCCAAGAACTGCACCCACCATGGCCAATGGAATATTGCCCATGATGATGGCCGACAAGCGCACCGACTGATAACGGCTGTAAAGCACCGCAAACATCAGCACGAGTGAAATGATTGACAGAAAACCGACTAAGCGTGTGGCTTCTTCCTGAGCCTCAAACTGGCCGCCCAGAGTAATGAAATAGCCTTCCGGTAAATTAGTATTTGCAACTGTGGTACGAATGTCTTCAACCACTTCGGAAAGCGCTCTGCCTTGGGCGTTGGCAGAAATCACGATTCTCCGTTTGCCATCATCACGACTTATCTGGTTGGGGCCATCACTGTCTTCAATGCTGGCCAACAAAGACAATGGAACTGCACCCAAGGGGGTCGGTATCAGCAAAGTCTTGAGTTGCTCCAAACTGCGGTCTTTTTCTGCCAGTTTCAAAACCAGGGCAAAACGCCGGTTGCCTTCAACCACCTGAGTGATTTTCTCGCCCTCAATCAAAGCCTGTAGAGAATGCAACACTTCCGATGAAGACACACCATACCGGGATGCGGCATCGTAGTTGATCCGCACTTTGATCTCTGGTGCGAGCACCTGCTTCTCAACTTCAAGGTCAACCAGTCCATCGATTGTTGACAGCTCTGCACGCAGAGTTTCAGCGGTGCCACGCAAGGTATCCAAGTCTTCCCCAAATACCTTGATCGCGATTTGCGAGCGCACCCCAGACAACATGTGATCAATGCGATGTGAAATGGGCTGCCCCACCGCAATGGCTGCTGGCAGGTTCTGGAGTCGTTCGCGTATTTCCGCTTGTAACTCCGCCATGGGGCGTGTCATGTCACCGGCGGGAATCAAACCCAAATCCAGTTCAGACACGTGAACACCTTCAGCATGTTCATCCAGCTCCGCACGACCACTTCGCCGTCCAATGTGCGTAATTTCTGGAATGTCTTTGAGCAACACTTCCGCTTGAGAGGCCAATTTGGAGGACTCATCCAAAGTGACGCCAGGATTTAACCTCATACCGATCAGCAAGGTGCCTTCATTGAAAGGCGGAAGGAATGTTTTAGCAAAAAATGGTACAGATGCGCCTGCAACAATTACTGCAATCACACCGGCCCAAATTGCCGCTTTCGAGTTATTGAGTACACCAGACAAGCCAACCTGATACTTGGATTTTAACCAAGCCAACACGCGGGTGTCGCCATGATCAAGATCCTTGATGCCAGGCAACAGGTAATACGACAACACGGGTGTCACCGTGACAGAAACCACCAGCGATGCAAGGGTAGATACGATAAATGCAATGCCCAGCGGAACAAACAACTTGCCTTCAATGCCGGGCAACGCGAACAAGGGGATGAACACCAACACAATAATCACGGTGGCGTACACAATACCTGTTCTTACTTCAAGCGATGCTTTGCGCACCAGGCCAACCAGGTCAAATGGCATGCCTGGATGTTTCGCCCGTTGTTCCTTCAGGCGGCGAAGAATATTTTCTACGTCGACCACGGCATCATCGACCAAACCACCAATGGCAATGGCCAACCCACCCAGCGTCATGGTGTTGATTGACAGCCCGAAATACTCAAACACCAGTGCTGTGATGAAAATAGACACGGGGATGGCAACCAGTGCAATTACGGTCGGGCGAATCGTACCCAAAAAGAAAAACAGCACAGCAGCGACAAATATCGAAGCGCCAATCAGCTTTCCTTGCAGAGTAGAAATTGAGGCTTCAATGAAACTGGCCTGCCTGAAAGTCACACGCGGTGTTTCCATTCCTTCTGGCAAGCTGCTGCCCATGGAAACCAGGGCCTCTTCAATCCTTTTGGTTAAGGCAATGGTGTCAGCGCTTGGCTGCTTTTGTACGCCCAAAATTACAGCGGGTTTGCCTTCAAACCCGGCATCACCCCGTTTAACTGCGGCCGCAAAATCCACCTTGGCGACTTGCTTGAGCAGCACTGGCACACCGTCTTTTGAACCTACAGCCACCTTTCCAAGGTCCTCCAAAGAGGACGTTCTTCCAAGGTTTCGAATCAAGTACTCACGGCCATTAAGCGCCAAAAATCCGCCCGATGTATTGGATGCAAAACCGCTCAAGGCCTGCTGCAGGTCCTCAATGGTAATACCCAAATTAACCATCCGCTGCAAATCTGGTTGAACCTGAAACTGGCGTACTTCACCACCAATCGGGATCACCTGTGCCACGCCTTGAATCGATAACAATCGGGGGCGAAGCACCCAATCAGCATACTCGCGCACTTGCATGGGTGTGGTCTTGCTCGAATCAATCGGTATGGCGATTTGCATGATCTCGCCCATGATTGAACTGACTGGCCCCATCACCGGCGCCACGCCTGCAGGAATGGATTCCTCCAGGCTGGAAAGCCGCTCAGATACCATTTGACGTGCCCGATAAATCTCAGTATCCCAATTGAAAGTCACGTAAATGAACGAGAGTCCGGCACTGGATACCGAGCGAATGACCTCGACACCCGGAAGACCGTTCAAAGCTGTTTCCAAAGGAAACGTAATTAATTGTTCGACTTCCTCCGAAGCCATACCACCGGCTTCAGTAATCACGGTCACCGTTGGTTTGTTCAGATCGGGAAATACATCAACCGGTGTTTGGGTCAGCGTATAGGCCCCATACACGGTCAAAATAAGCGCGCCGAGAAGTACCAGCAGCCGGTTCTTCAGGCTGCTGTCCAATAACATTTGAAACATGTCGGCGCCCCCTTATCGAACCTGGTTGATCAAGGTCGAACCTTGAATCACCACGCGTTCATCACCGGTCAGACCGCTTCGTACCAAAACCTCAACGCCGTTCAACGGCTCAGTCAACACCACCTTGGGCTCGAACAGTTCCGGTTCTTTCTTGACCCATACAATGGTTTGATTGGCAGCGTTTTTAACCACCGCAGCACTGGGTATGGCAATACCGTCTATCTGATCTACTAGCTCCCCATATACTTTCAAAAGTTGCCCTGTCGGAAAGCGGATACTCTCAACATCGCGGGCTTCAAATACCAAAGACAGCGACTGATTTTTTACGCTGCTGGCTGCACCCACGTAATTTAGTTTTAAAGTTTTTTCACCTGCAGGAATCTGAGCGGAGGAAAACTGGGGAACAGCGTTGGGCTCAAACCAAGTGGCTTCAATACGAACCACTTTGGGATTCACGATTTCAAACAGCACATCGCCTTCAGAAAACACCTTGCCAGCAATTGCTGCCGTCGAAGCCACAACGCCGTTTGACAAAGAACGAAGCTCTTCGCGCGAGCCAATACCGCCAGATAACGCAGACACTTGCTCACCAAGGCTTTGTACCTGCGCTTGGGTGGCTTGAATTTCTTTCTTGGGTACGGTGTCGGCCAGTAGGGTTAACCTTTCCAAGCGTTGTTTGGCCAACGCCAGTTCAGATTTCAATTGCGACAATTGAGCCAATTGAGCTGACTTTTCCAAGGGGGCTTGGGGCGTCTGGATGAATCCCAAAACTTGCCCTTTTTTTACTGGCTCTCCCAGTTGCGGAACACCAGCACTCGAAGGCACAAAAAAGCCCCCTAGGCTGGTTTGTACTACACCGCCCGATTGGGGATCTAGTGCCACTTGACCGTTCATTTCAATTACTTTGGCCTGAGGTTTTACTTGAACGACTTGTGTTCGCAAGTCCAACTGCCGCTGTGCAGGTTTTGGCAGGAACACCTCGCCTGTAGCGAGTCGCTTAGGACCGTCCCCAGTGCTTGCAACAGGTGCTTCGTCGCCGTGATCGTGCCCAGGGCCCGCGTACACAGAAAGCGGTGCTGACAAGCTGAATGCCAATACAGAGAGAACAAACTGTTTTTTCAACATGGTTATTTGTCTCCCTTTGATTTAAGACGAACATATCCGATCACGAACACCGCGAGAATCAACAATCCACCAATCCCGTACAAGACTATTGTCGAGAGACGTGACTGCACTTCTTCAACGCTATCGAGGTCATCGTGATGACCAACAATCAGGTCACCCGCCAAAAGATCAATGTTGTCGCCTGCGGATACAGTCATGCTGACAGCCACAGTGCCTTCCTCGATTCCCTCGGGCAACTGTGCATCAAATTCGCCCTCGCTGTGCAATTCAACGGGCACTTGCTGACCGTTCAGTTCAAGCTCCAACTTGGCGTTTTGTACGGGTGCATTGGTGGCTGCATGGTCAATGTAAATTTCAAGCATGCGGCCTTTCAAAATACCAACCGCCTCGAACAATTCCGATTCCATGACCACGCGGGGCGATGCTTCACCAACTGCAACCGGTGCTTCATCGCCGTGGTCGTGACCCGGGCCTGCATAAGCTGTCGTGGAGAAGATCAGCGAGCCGGTAAGCACCGCAGCTGACAATACCTTGGTTAAAAATTTGCTCTGTTTCATGACGTTGATCTCAATATTATTCATGGTAGAAGTCCCAAGGCCTGTTTGTAGGCTGAAACTTTTGCGGCATATTCGATGGCAGATTTCCGGGCCAGTTTGTCGGCCTCAAAGGCCTTCTGTTCGGCAATCAACAAAGTGGGCAAATCGGTTTCACCCAGATCGAATGATTTTTTGTACAACCTGAATGTTTTTATGGCCAGCCTGGCCTGCTCTTGAGCGGACGCTTTGATTTGCGCGAACAGGTCCAAGTTGCTCTCGGCTGCACGGCCAAGAACAACGATTTGCCGCTGGGTTTTTGTCAGTGCAGCTTCGGCTGCAATGCTTTCACTTTCTGCCTGCAACACCCGGCTTTGATATTCCGACGAGTTGCCCAAAGGAATTCGCGTGGACACCACCAAAGATTTCTCGCTGGCCGAGGTGAATGCGCCACGGTCGCTGATGATGGCCAAACCCACCTCAGGATTTGCGCGCGACTGGGTTTGCACCAAATCGCTTTGTTGTTGCTGGGCCAACACCTGAAGCTGCGCCAGTTTGATCGCGGGGTGATCCAGCGGTTTCAGCCCATTGGGAATGTCAGTGCTCTCGGTTTGAATCTGTGAAAGCACTGAAACAGGCAAACCGATGGTGGCCGCATAATCTGCACTCACATCACTTAAAGCGCTTTGAGTTCGGGCAAATTCTGCTCTGGTCTGTTCATACAGTGCAGAAGCCTGATAAAAATCGGTTTGGGCCAAGTCGCCGGCCTTCACCCGCTTTTCAACATCCACCATCAACTCTTTCGCGGATTTAAGTCGCGCCTGTGCAATTTCGGCATCGAGATTGGCAGCCAGCGTATTCCACACTACTTGGCGAACAAGACCAGCGAGCTCAAGTTTTTTCTGTTCAAGTTGTAACTGCGCCAACTCAATTTCGGTGTCTCGCAATGATTGGGTACGCGCCCGCTCATTCCAGTTCCAGATTGGTGCGGACACGCCCAGCTCGATTTCTCGCAAGCCTTGGTTGTTGTAGTTCCGGTCGGATCGATACGACCCTTCCACTGAAAGTGGTTGGGCAGTCAAGGCGCTGGCTGCACTCCTTCTTGTTTTGAATGCTTCAATGCGCTTCAGTGCAGACTGCACTTCAGGATCAATGCTCAAGGCCGATTCAAAGACATCTTGAACTGTCACTGGGGTTTCCACAGACATGGCTTGCTGAGTAAACGCAGCAGGAGAAGCGCTCAAAAACAATAAAGCCAGGCAAGTGGACACCACACGATGTGGTGAATGCATAAGTAAATTCTCCAAACAAAACAGATGAACTGCCCTTTTTTAGCCCGCACAAAAAGGCATCAAAGGGTGGCTAATTCAGGTTTTGCTCAGACCCATTTCGGGCGTTCTATGCGGTTTGACGAGAAAGATTGAAAGCCGTTGAACTCTTCAGGTTCTTGGTCCAAGGCATTGGGGAGTGTGGCAAAAGTCAACAAACTGGGCAACACGCTCACACTGTGGGCATGGCAATGGTGGTGATCACCATCGCAGGTTTGGTCTTGCTGCTTGTTGTTGTCTGGTTCGTGATGTGCGGCGTGGTGATCATACCCATCGTGGGTATGAAACACTGCCTCAATCGCAGATTCATACTCTGCCCCGTGTCCATGATAGGTTTCTACCGCTGCAAGCACTGCTTGAAGCGGTAATACCAACATGAGAAGGGCTAGGAAGAATCTTTTCATGGACATAAGAGTATCACACACTGGTTTGGTTCAATTCGCGCCATGCTTGAGCGATGATGGTTCTAGCCGCGGTAATACCCAAAGTAGCCATCAACACCGCCACTGCCAAATCAGGCCATGCACTACCGGTCCAGGCAACCAAGCCGGCGGCCGCAACTACGGCCACATTTCCAATCGCGTCGTTGCGACTGCAAAGCCATACAGATTGCATGTTCGAGTCGCCTTCACGCCATTTGTAAAGCATCAAAGCTACAGCCACATTGGCAACGAGTGCCAACACCGCTACCACGCCCATGGTCAAAGGTTCAGGAACTTGCCCTGTCCAAAGGCGATACGCCGTGTAGGCCAAAACGCCTACCCCGAAAATTCCGAGTGTGGCACCTTTAACCAGGGCTGCCTTTGCACGAATCGACAGTGCCATGCCCAACACAAAAAGGGAAACAGCGTAGTTCGCTGCATCACCAAAAAAATCAAGTGAATCCGCCAACAGGGAGACAGAGCCCGCTTTCAAACCTGAAGCCACCTCAACGATGAACATACCCAAATTGACAACCAGAGCAACCCACAACACTTTTTTGTAGGTTGGTGAAACTGATTGGGCCGGCTGATGGTCGTGACATGTTGAACAACCTGGCATCTTGAACTCCTGGTGAAATTGCAATACATTCATTAAAAACCCTAAAGTAGCTTTAGAGTCAACCCCTAGGATAAATTGATGAAAATCGGTGAGTTAAGCGAGAAGTTGGGTATAACGGTAGAGGCAATACGCTATTACGAGAAGGAAGGCCTGCTTTGTGCACCAGACCGAACCGCCTCCAACTACCGGGTATACGGCGAGCATCATCTCGAAGATTTAGCGTTCGTTGTGTTTTGTCGCAACATTGACATATCACTAGATGAAATACGCTCCTTACTGAAACTCAAACATTCACCCAGCGAGTCATGCGAGCCAATCAACGATGCCATCGACAATAAATTGACCGAAATCGATAAAAGGCTCAGTCAACTTCAAGCACTGAAAAGTGAATTACAACGCTTGCGTTCGAAATGTTTAGGGCACAGTACGATAGGCGAATGTGAAATTATCAAAGCCTCACTGACAATCTGAACATGGCGATCGATTAATACAATGAGTTCCTTACATGCTCGAATTTTTGGTGCGTTCGCTTTTACACGTTCAAATCCACAATCTCCCCATCTTGCGGAACCACCAATCGCTTACTGAGCCCTGCATGCTGTGCAGCAATCAGCAATTGATCCCGAGTCACCGGGCAGTGGCTGATCGCCTCCAGGTGGTTGGCAATTACCGTGCCGCTGGCAGCCCGCGTGAACTCAAGCACATCACTGACACCCATAATAATTTCACCGCCCACATCAAATTGCGCCCCTCCGGCAGGCACCACACTAACTTCCGGCTTTCGGGTCCACAAGAACTCTTGAATGCGAGGTGTGAAAATGGTGTCCCCACTCAGGTAAAGCGAGGGCTCACCCGGAATCTGGATGAAGTAACCCACCCCGTGTTCCATCAATGAACCCACAAAACCCCGCCCATGAACACACGGCACAGTGCTGATCGAACCACCCAGGAAAGCAGCTTTCTTACTGTCAACGTCGACGGGTAGAGCTTGAATATTCAACCCTTTACCAGCCAAGTGTGGTGCATCATGCGCCGTGCAAATCACAGGTATTTGATATTTCCGAAGCCAGGCCCGCCCAAAGCGGTCCAGGTGATCAAAATGGCCTTTCTGGCAGTGGGTAATCAAACAGTGTGTAACATCGAGCAAGGCCATGTCTGCCTGAGAAGGCAAACTGACTGTGGGGTTTCTCAACATGCCGCCAGAGAACTTCAAGGGTGGCAGGGCATGCCGGGGTGCAAGCATGGGATCGACCAACACCCGGTATTCGCCGAACTCCACAATAATGGTTGCGTTGCGTAGTTGCTGAATTTTCATGAATCATCTCCACTTTGGATGCTGAATCATGACAAAAAAACACATCCGCCCGTTATGGCATAGAATGACAATTTTCAGTCAATTTCTGCCAAACATGAAAAGCATATGAAAATTGGACTTCTGCTTTACGAGCATTGCATGCCCGCAGGCCTGATGGCATTCAACGACCTGCTACAGGCCAGTAATCGGCTATCTGGCAAAGTACTGTTTGAAACCTGCTTGGTTGGCACCAGCCTTAAACCAGTGCAATGCGCCAATCAAATGGTGTTAACTGCCAACGTACTGCTTCAGGAAACACAACTGGATGTGCTGCTGGTGCCCGGGATGTGGACAGAATCGCCCAGCCAGTTGCCGTCCTTGCTTGCCCAACACGCCAAGCTGATTGAACAGATTCGACAACTGCCTGAGCAAACCAAGGTGTGGAGCTATTGCACCGGTGTGTGCTTTCTGGCTGACAGTGGGCGCCTTCGCCGCCAACGCGCCACAGTCACTTGGTGGCTTGCCAATGCCATGCAAAAAAAATATCCAAATGTGAATTGGCTAATCGACAGCGATTGCGTGATGACCCAAAAAACCGCCACCGCAGCGGGTGTCCACGGTTATCTGTTGCTTGCCCAGCAATTGATCGAAAAGTCACTGAGTAAACCCGCGTTTCAGGAGTTCATCAAGCTGATGGTGCTTCCCAGGCCGGTGCAGCAACACCCTGCATTCAGATCGTTTGCATTCATGGAGCAAGCCGACCCATTGCTTAGAAAACTGGCCGCCATCGTGACCCAAATGCCCGCAGAACAAATCACCGTGCAAACACTGGCCGGAAAGTTAAATTTGAGCGAACGCACTTTGGCCCGAAAAGTAAATGCCTTGACCGAGATGCCGGTGGCCAGTTACGCCCGGCATTTGAAACTTCACCAAGTGAGCGAACAACTGATTTGGACAAGCGTGCCAGTCAACACCATCAGTGACGAACTGGGATACAGCAATGAATCAAACTTGCGGCGGCAGTTCAAACAGACCACCAGGCTTTCACCGGTTCAATATCGCAAGAAATTTGGTCGATCCTAGTGCGAGTGTGAATGCGGGGGTGGAACAGACACCTCACCCCGTATTTCAGCCCGTGCCTGCCTGATAACGCTGAACGACGCTGTTAAACCGAGTGTGGCCATGAGTGCGGCCACCGCAAGATCGGGCCAGGCTGTTTGCGTAACTCCCACCAACAATGCAGCACCCAATACAGCCAGGTTGCCAATTGCATCGTTGCGGCTACACAGCCACACCGAGCGCATGTTGGAATCGCCATTGCGGTAACGGTACTGAATGGCAGCAACCCCCACGTTCACGCTCAAAGCCATTAAACCCACGATACCCATGGTGGCGTAAGAAGGTACCTGGCCGTGCATGGCTGCATACCCGGCAAAACCCAATACACCGACACCATACAGCCCCATGCACATCCCTTTGAGCAAGGCTGCTTTGGCACGGGTTTGAAGCGCCATGCCCAATACAAACAGGGACAAAGCATAGTTGGCCGCATCACCACCAAAATCGAGTGAATCGGCAAGCAGAGATACGGAGCCTGCCGACCAACTGGCACCCACTTCAATGAAGAACATGGCAGCGTTGGCAACCAAGGCAATCCACAACACCTTACGAAAACCTGGATCGACTGCAGTGGATTTGGCGGCCTCGTCAGCAGGGCAGTGGTTACAACCAGGCATGGAATTTCCTTAATCAGTATTTGTTTTACTTTATTAGAAACCCTGACATGGTGGCAAGGTCAAGCTATTCATCGCCCACCAATGCATCAATAATGGGGCAATTGGTCGATTTGTCTATTGCATTACACCGCGCCACAAGCTGCTGCAAAGTATCCTGCATTTTTACAAGGTCTTGAATCCGTGAGCTAATGGACTCCAGCTTGCTTTCAGCCAATACCTGCGTTTCACGACAGGAACTCGCATTGCCCAACGCGAGCAGTTCAGCCACCTCGGACAGGGTAAAACCCAAGGCCTGCGCTCGCTTGATAAAGCGGATCTGCTTGATGTCCCGTGGACCATATTTACGGACGCCCTGAAGGGGTTTTGCAGGTTGTGCAAGCATGCCCACGCGCTGGTAGTAACGAATGGTTTCAACATTCACGCCCGCTGCTTGGGCCAACCCGCCGATGCTTAATGTGTGTTTTTGAATCATGCCTGTTGACTCCGTACTTAGGTACGGCTTTCACAATATCACTTCCTAATGCATTGAGAAATACCAACATGAGAACACCTCAAAATACCGGCACCCTGATTGCGACCGCACTCGCGGCATTCGGGGCTTCCGTTTGCTGCCTTGGTCCGCTGCTGCTGCTGGCTATGGGCGTAGGAAGCAGTGCATCAATCGGCATGTTTGCTACCTTGGAACCCTACCGACCCGTTTTTATTGTGATCACGATCAGCTTGCTGGCATTTGCTTACTACAAAATGTTCTGGCGCAAGGAGGGTTGCAACGCTTGCAGCCGCGGTCAGAAGCTGATTTACTGGTTAATCGCCGTGCTTTCACTGCTCATGCTGGCAGTACCTTGGTTCATGTAAAAGCGGGGGAACGCACCATGACTGAAGTTGTACGTGAGTCGATTTTGACTTGTCCAAGTTGCAGCAAAAGCACCCTTTGCGTAATGCCAACGGACGCCTGCCTGTTTTTCTTCAAGTGTGAACATTGCAATATTTTGCTGAAACCCAAGCCTGGCGATTGCTGTGTTTTTTGCTCGTATGGGTCGGTGAAATGCCCACCCATTCAGCAAGGCAAATCAGGTTGCTAAGGCCACAGCCCCGGCACAAGCCACGTATTGAAAGCCGGGCCCAAAAAGGCCCGGCGCTTCTATCACTTTATGCGCAAAGCGGGCATGCGGCCAAGGCCACAGTCACCAGGCCAAACACACCAACAGCAGCGGCAAACAATTTAACTTTCATCAAAAATCTCCTAGAAAAGCATGGGGAACATTCCCGAATTTCAGGGTGCATGTTCCAGCCACTGGAAGGTCAAGCCTTATTTTTTTCTTCAGTTGATGCGGGCAAAATATAGTCTGCAATCAAAAATTCGCCTTCGGGTTCATGGGGTACACCAGCCAGCCTGGATGCAATCGCGGCATTGTTCACCCGAATGTCGATCAACTTTTTCTCCAGTTCCTGAAGGCTTTGCTTCAATTGCTGAACCTCGACGAGTTTTCGCTCAATCAACTCGTCAACCCGGGTTCTTGAACCACAACCACAGGCGGGGCCTTGGTCATAGTAATCAAGCACAGACTGAATTTCCTTGATCGAAAAATCGAGTTCGCGAGCCTTCTTGACAAAATCAAGCCTGGACAGGTCTTCTGGTCCAAAAACACGGTTCTTGCTAGTAGAAAACCACGACTCAGAATCAGCCCGCTTCGGAGCAATCAAGCCCTGATCTTCGTAAAACCGAATGGTCTTTGGATTCAAGCCAAGTCTCTTGGCAACGTCACTTATTTTCATGTCATTCAAACTTGGAGTGCGTAGAGGTCATTGATACTTCAAAACGGTACATTAGGCAAATCAGGCCGGATACGAGCGCAGGGCGTCATACACAGCCCACAAGCGGTCTTGCCCCCACACCACGGTATTGCCCACTTTGAATGAGGGCACCCCCCACAAACCAGCAGCAAACAGTTCCTCTCTGTTGGCTGTGGCTCGCTCGCGCCAGGCCTCGTGTTGCAGCGCCACTTCTGCACCTTCCCAACGCAAACCAGCGCGTTCTACAATTTTTTTCAAACCTTTGTCGCTTCCGGCGTCAATGCCTTCAGCCCACACAACCTGCATGTAGGAAAGTACAAATTCTTGCCCCTTGCTGTGCTGTTCGGCAAACGGAATCAAGGCCAGGCCGCGTTCGGTGGGTTTGCCAACGGGGTCGTTCAAACGGCCAAAGGGAATACCGCGCACATGCGCTTCCCGGGCGGTGTCGTACACAATGTATTCGCGCTTCACCTTGGGCACGGGCAAGCCACGCATCACCATGGGCAATACAAAACGCAAATTAACTTTCGCGCCAGTCAGGCGGCCCAACTCGAAAATGCGAGAGGCCACAATGGCGGAATAGGGGCTGCGGAAGGAAAAGAAAAAATCAATGTCTGGCGGGTTCTCCAGTGGCTTGGCGTGCGCAAGCCCATCGTCCGCAGGAAACAACAAGGCAATGGCCCCATTGGCTTGCGCACCCAAAGCCTGCAAGCGCTGCTCCAGGTGGTACAGGCGATCGATGCCCCAGTACCACTCGCCCTCGTAATACAACATGCCGCCCAGGTAATGCCCTAATTTGTCTCGCAACCCGTCGGCCTGTGCAATGTGGTTTTGCACGTCTTGGCTGGACACCGGCTTCAATGCATTGAATTGCTCGGGAGGCATTTGGGTTTCATCGCCGGCCCACAACCACTGGCCCACCGAGGCCACATGCTCAACAAACTGCCCGCCTTGAATGGCTGCCACCAAAGTGTGGGTGGCCTGACGGGCACGCGCTAAGGCGGGCTGCCGGCCATAGTCCACAAAACTCAAACCGTGGCGCTGCGCCAGCAAAGCGGCATCCACTCGGCTGTAGGCCACCAGTTTTTCCCGTTCAGGTGCGGCCGAATCGGGTGGGGGGCTCACCACATGTGGCTTCAATTCAATGTTGTAACGCGCCAAAAAGCGGGGCAAAGCCTGGGCCACCAAATGGCTGTAGGGGTCGTCCACCTGATGGAAGTAGTAAACCTGGTGGGGGCGGCCCGAGGCCAGCCGGGCTTTTTCGGCCTTGGTGCGTTGGGCGAGCAGGGTGCCGCGCGCAAACCGGTGTTGGGTGATCATGGGCATCAACAGGGTTTTTAAACTCATGGTGCCACCTTTGAAGTTTACATACTGTCAATATTAAGCTGTTTTCACTGGTTTGCCATACAAGGCCTGCTCAATGAAGTTTTTTTGCACCGTGGCGCGGGGTACTTTTTGATCAAACCAGCTGCGCACGTTCTGGTCCAGCCCAATGCCGTGCATGTAGTTGTACAGCGCGCGGTTCAGGCCTTCGCCCAGTGCGGCGTGGTCAACCCCGGTGGGGTCGACAAAACCAATGTCGTTTTTCGCAAAAGTGCCCTGGGGCAGCGGCTTCAATTGAATGCCGTATTCCTCAGGGTTTTTGCCCACCGGCGAGTGCACAGTGCAGGCAAAACGGTGAAAGTAACCCGATTGAATGCAGCCTTCTGCAAACAACTGGCGCACATATTCCAGCGCATCCACGGTGTCTTGCACAGTTTGGGTGGGGAAGCCGTACATCAGGTAAGCGTGTACCAACACGCCGGCATCGGTAAAGCCTTTGGTGACCCGCGCCACCTGCTCCACTGAAACACCCTTCTTCATCAGGTTCAACAAGCGGTCGGATGCCACCTCCAGCCCACCGCTAACCGCAATGCAACCACTGTCGGCCAGTAACTGGCACAGCTCGGGTGTGAAGGATTTTTCAAACCGAATATTGCCCCACCAGGAAATGGACACATTGCGTGCAATCAATTCTTGCGCCAAGGCCTTCAAGGCTTTGGGGGGCGCGGCTTCATCCACAAAATGAAAACCGGTTTGCCCGGTTTCCGCCACAATTTGTTCAATGCGATTCACCAGCTCAGTGGCTGTGGCGTTCTCGTAGCGGGAAATGTAGTCGAGCGACACATCGCAAAAACTGCATTTTTTCCAGTAGCAGCCATGGGCCACGGTCAGCTTGTTCCAGCGCCCATCACTCCACAGGCGGTGCATGGGGTTCAACATGTCGAGCAGACTAAGGTAGCTGTGCAACGGCAAACCATCCCAAGTGGGGGTGCCCACATCGCCAAAGGGCACATCGGGTTCAGCCCAGTTCGTGTATTGAACCGTTCCTTCAGCGTTGCGCGTGAAAGTGCGCACCAACCGCTGCGGGCCGCGCTTGCCTTGCAGGTGTTCAATCAAGCAAAGCAGGGGGCGCTCGCCTGAATCCAGGGTAACGAAGTCTATGAAGTCGAAAAGGCGTGGCTCGGCGAGTTCACGCAGCTCGGTGTTCACATAGCCACCACCCAATCCAATTTTGATGGTGGGGTTCTCGGCCTTCATGGCCTGCGCCATGCGCAAAGCGGCGTAAACCGCGCCGGGAAAGGGCACAGACAACAACACCAGTTGCGGTTGCTGGCGTTTGAATTCAGCCAACGTTAATTCCACCAAAATTTCATCGATCAGCGTGAAAGGCTGCTGCAAGGCGTTGGCCAGCGGGTCGAAGCTGGGCTGGCTGCCGGCCAGCGATTCTGCATAACGCACAAACTCAAAGCGCTCATCAATCGCATCAGCAATAACATCGGCCAGGTCGTTCAGGTACAAAGTGGCCAGGTGGCGTGCCTTGTCTTGCGCGCCCAGGGCACCAAAGGCCCAAGCCAACGGGTCGCCGCCTTCTTCGTCCACATACACGTCCAGCGCTTCGAACCGCGGGCCTTCCGGCAAAAAAGCCCGGCTGTTGATTCGGTGCGCCAGGGTGGAATCGCCCCCCTGCAAAAACCGAATGGTGGGGGCAATGGTGGCACGGTAACGGCTGAACTGATCCATGAACAGGGCCACGCGCTCGGTCACTTCCTCGTACTGCTCAATTTCCGAGGCAATTCTGTCCAGCCCTTCCGGTGAAAACAGCTTGAGCACCAAGCCCAGCGCAATGTCGGCCTGCACGGCATCAACGCCCTGCTTGCGCAAAAAGCCGGTGATGTAAGCAGTGGATGGATAGGGTGTGTTGAGCTGCGTCATCGGCGGGATGAAAGACAACACACGGAAAGGGGTAGACACGATAAAACCTCGGACAGAATTTGGCTAGATTCTACACCGGGTGGAAAAACCCGGTTTGCTTATGCGCATAGCGCTGCTGGTACTACAATGGACAAAAACCTGTCATTCAAACCACATGAACCAGAAACTATGGCCACGCTAAACCCCGGCGAATTCAGCCAGAACATTCAACTGGGCATTGAAGTGGTGGCCACGCTGGCCTTTGCCCTGAGCGGAATTCTTGAAGGTGCACGCAAGCGGCTGGATGCCGTGGGTGTGTGCGTGGTGGCATTTCTTGCTGCCTTTGGTGGCGGTACCCTGCGCGACCTGTTGCTCGATGTGCGGCCCTTCTTCTGGGTGAAGTACATTGAATTGCTGTGGGCCGTGTTTGTGCTCTGCATCGTGGCCATGCTGTTTATGCGGCAGCGGCATTTCAAGTTCACTGAAAAAGCCATTTTGTGGCCCGATACCTTGGGGTTGGGCCTGTTCACCGCAGCAGGCGTTTTCGCAGCCATTCAGGCAGGTATGCCCAGCCTGGTGGCCGTTTTCATGGGTGTAATTACTGGCGTGTTTGGTGGTGTGCTGCGCGACATTGTGTGCAATGAAATTCCGCAAGCCTTCAAAGACCACCGCCCTTACGCCATTTGCGCTTTCTTCGGCGGCTGGGCTTACATTGGCCTTCGTGAACTGGGCAACCCGGCGTATGTGAACATGCTGGGCTGCGTACTGGTTACCGTGGGCCTGCGCGCCTTTGCTGTGTGGAAGGATGTGCGGCTTCCTGAGTGGAGAAGCTGAATTGGTGATTTAAAACAAACCCAAAGCCAAACCACCTGCAAACGCGGCGCCCAAATCGCGGCAATGTTGCAAATCCGCAGGGGCAATGGTTTTGGGTGCCAGAATTTTTTCAGGCGTTTGTGCCTGGGTACGCACAATGTGTGGCGGTGCCATTTCCGTTAAACGCCAACCCGTGGCAATGCGCTGAATTTGCTTGACTGCACCCTGGCCATCGCTGCCGGCGCACACCAACACCGTGTAGGGTCGCCCATTGATTTGATCGAGCGCTGCATAGTAGGTGCGGTCAAAAAAGTCTTTCATCAAACCCGCCATGCTGCCCAAAGTTTCGGGGGTAACGAATACATAGCCGTGCGCATTCAAAACATGTTCGGCGTTTGTTTCACTGGCGTGCAAAAGCAAAGTGCGTGTGTTGCGTTCCGTGCCTGCGCCCTCAGCCACCGCCTGGGCCATGGCTTTGGACCCGCCTGTGATGGAGTGATAGGTGATGAGCAGGGTTTTCATGGGTTGGGTGAGGGTTGCTATTTAACCTGAACAGGGTACAAGTTTGATAGCCATGAAAACAGCCCCTAGACTCGTGAAATTTTAAAACTCTCGCCCTGAGGCAAAGTCATGTCCAGTTTAGCCATGCAAAAACCACTGAACTCAAAAATGGTCATCTCCAAATCAGGAATTGAGCATATTTCGAAAGATGAAGGTTTCTCCGCAATTCCCTACAACGACATTGCAGGCAATTGCACTGTGGGCGTGGGCATTCTGCTTAGCTACAGCCCATGCACAGAAAAACAGATGAAAACCAAATACGACTTGGCCAAGTTGAATGCCACTTTTCACGACCGTTTGGAAGAGGCTCAAAAGTATGTTCGTTTCTATGTCAGGGAAGCACAACTAAGCCAAGACCAATTCGATGCCCTGACAAGCTTTGTGTTTAATGTAGGCGTGGGCAACGCAAAAGATGTGCTGGCGTTTGCCAACAAAGGTGATTACCAAAAAGTTGAAATCGAAATGAACCGGTTTGTTTACATCACCGAAAAAGGAAAAGACGGAAAGCCCAGCCGAAAGAAATTTTCCAATGGTCTTGCGAATCGTCGTAAGCGAGAGACCGTTCCTTTTCAAATTCAGCCTTGAACCCATGAATCTGCGAGAACAGCACCATGCATAAACTTCTTTGCCTTCTTTTTCTTACCCTCGCGGCTTGTTCGAACGTTTCGGAATTAGGCGACATACAAGGGGAATGGACTATCAGCAAGGAACTTGCTGCCGCACCAATCGTTGGGATCAGTGATGAGGAAACTGCTGAATTAATTGGCGACAAACTATCTATAAGCGAGCAAGAAATTCTGTTTCAAAATCAAAGCTGTGACTACTCACGCGTCGGGAAGAATGAACAAACCATTGTGGAGTTTCTACAATTCTATTCTTTGGATAGCAACACAAAACTGCCGGAAGGAGCGAGTGTTTTGGGTGTTGATTGCGAGGGTGATATGGCCATCAAACATCTGCTGAATAGTGAAGACAAGCTTTGGTTGATTTGGTATGGGGTGCTGCTGGAGGCGGATCGGATTTAGCAGTTTGGCTGTTTTCGACTGGAGCGATCATAAAGTTCTAGATTCCGAGAAACTCTGAAGTAGCTTCGAACCGACTTTGTATCTCGCAAAGACGCAGACCCAAGTATCTTTTTGATTAAGTTTTAAGTCAAAAGTAGGCTCACAGGGTTTCCAAATTTAGTGGGCGGCAATCCAGTGGCAACACTGGAGAAATTGGCGAGTGCCCTTGCATCCCCTAGAAGACAACGTCATGTTTGGTCGAGATGACTTCTTTATTCACTGTGGTCGGCGTATTGGATCTAAAGGCTGTATCGATATAGGTGGGGGAATAATGGGAAGCAAATCCACCGACTTGATCAAGTCGATCATCCTCGAAGAAGTCGAGAGTATTTTGTATGTCCGCTGAAAATTCACTTAGTGCGCAACAGGCTCTGGCTTTAGGGCTCGCATTCTTATTGTTGACCCTGCTGTACTGCCTAGACTTCTTGCAGATTCAAAACCTTGAGTCACGCGGTTTGATTGTTCTGGAAGGTTTGGTAATTACTGCCCCCTTCCTGGCTGGTGCAGTTGTGCAGCATTTAAAGCAAGCGACCCTGTTCCTGCTTGTATTGATACTTGGCAAGCTCATGTTCGACTACTTGATTTTTGTTTTCCAGCTGGAGACTTTTTACTCCGATATTCCCGTGATGTTGTCGGACTGGGTGCCGATTGCTGTGCTGCGTTTGGCTTTGCCTGTATTTTTCGCTTTGTTGGGTTTAGTCACTTACGTTGTATTGGCCAAGCAATTTAAGAAGTTGCAGCAAAGATGACGTTTGGGCGTTTTGGGGTGCGGTTTTAGGAAGCAAAGCTGATTGAGTAGGGTGACTGCTTGTCGGCCAGAGCGGCCATTAGGACTGTTGGCGGGGACGTCTGAGTTTTCGCAAAAGCAGACTTCAGAACTTTAGCGGTTATAGATGATGGGGCTGACCTTCGAAATTGAGTTCCAGGTTCAACTTTTGGTGGTGAATAACCGAGATTTATTTTTTATCCTGTTCATGCGATGCTTTGTAAATATTTAAAATAGTTAATTTAAAAAATTATTTGCGATGTGCGGATAAATGGATATCGCCGTTACCGTTCGATAAATCAAGTTAGGCATTAGGAGGGATTCTTGAGCAATCCTTATTTCGATCTTCTAAATGTTTTCCCTGTAAGAACCCGCACCCCTACGCATCGCGAAATGGCAATAGCGAGCGCAGAAGGTCCCCAGCCAGAAAATAGTCTGGAATACACGAACCAAATCGATATTGTCAAAGCGATAATCGAGGGAGAGGGACTAGGAAGCGCCAAATCAGCCTTAGAGCATGCCCTTCAATCTTCGAGTACCTATAAAGAATGGCAGCGGACGATGCCCTACTTAAAAGACGTGCCTAATATTCATGGCTTCAGAACGAAGCCAAAACATAAGAATAATGTGTTGTTGGTGAATAAAGAGATTGAGACGCTTGGCGGTTTTCTGCCAAAAGATCAGATTCTCTATCGCGGGGGCGTTTTTTCTCCCAATGACTCATTGATTAATAATGGCCCGATATCTACAACAACAATGCCATGTGTTGCTCGTTGGCATGCAATCGAAGTCTCAGGAAGTATCGCCATACTGCGAATCGCAGAGCACCATAAGGTAAAAGCGTTTGCTTTCAAGACTAGGGGCAATCAAAGACTGACCCATGAATTTGAGGTTCTTGTTCAGAATGAGGTGAAGCTCAACTATCAAAATTCGCTTCACCACCACGGTATGGACATCTATCAATATGATGTCTATCTTGCCTAACAAGGTGGTCAACCGGACCTCTTTTCCGCTGCCGCTCCAAAGCGGCCCGTTACCTTCAGAGTTAGGCCGCACAAAACACCTTACTTACTATCGCGAATGTACGACAAAACACTTAGTTTCGAACTCCCAGCGCCATGGAACCAAGCCACGTTCTCCACGAACAAGCTTGGATACGTCAACTTCTTGGTGGGCCCGAACGGCAGCGGTAAGTCGAGGTTTGCCGCTACCTTGCGTAGTCACTTAGGCAACTCCCGACTACTAGGTACCGACCGGCTCTCTGGCATGGAGCAGAACTCTTCGCTACGTAGCATTTTCGGTGATCACTTATCTGGAGGCCTATCCAAGGACCATTTCAGTCACTTTAAATCAGCCGGACAACAAGGGATGGGAATCGACACAATCGTTCTTTTGGAGGAACGGATTGATCTTCGCATTCAAGTCGAGGCTACACTAAGCCACCTCTTTAATCGACGAATTCGGCTTGAGTGGGATTCGGGTCGTCTACAAGCGTTTGCGAGTATTGGGCTTACTGGCCAGTCCTATCGCCTTGACAGAGACGAATGTCACGGCATAAAGGAACTTTTTGTCCTACTGACCCATCTGTACAACGACGAGCATCCGTATTTAATTATCGATGAACCTGAACTAAACCTTCATCCGCAATACCAAGCTTTCTTCATGCAAGAGGTTCGCAAGGTAGCTGGTACCCCATCTGAGGGGACGAACAAAAAGATTGTATTCCTGATAACGCATTCACCGTTTATCTTGGATTTTCGCTCGGTTGAGGATGTGAAGTCAGTCATCTCTTTCACATCTACCCACAGTGTCCCACGGCAGCTCTTCAATCTCGACGACGGGGCGACGAATAGACTTTCCTCACTGGTTCCGCGCCTAAACGTTCATCACAAGCAGCTCTTCTTCTCTGATAGCCCAATCTTCGTCGAGGGAATACTTGACGCTCAACTTCTTGCAAATCTGCAGGAGGCAAGAGGCGTTTCAGTCGCTGGCGCAGGAAGTTGCATTATTGATGCAGGTGGCTGCGAAGAGGTCAATCGGTACCTTGAGCTTTGTCTACTTCTTGGGAAGACCGCTCACTTTGTGTACGACTTAGATAGTCTTTTTTCTGGGAACCTGAGGGCGTGCGTTCGCGATGACGAGAACATCCAGAGTTTTCTTGCATCAGCCGGCGTAGGTACAGATTTCGCCCGCTATTGCGGCGAACTAGATCGCGAATTGACACGTACGATAGAAGTTCTTCTCGCCCATCCTCCGACTGCAACTGCCGGAGACCTGCTTTCCTATCTCCATAGTCTGGGCCCTCGCACAGATTGGCAAGGAAAGACGCTTGCGAGGGCGAGAGTGGCAGTATTGACCGCTATCAACCGATTCCGCGCGGAGGTGGTAAATCTCGCTGGTGCTACAACCGTGGCAAATATTGAAGGCCGACTAACCCAACTGATTCAGGTGCTAAGGCTTAAACAAGTTCATTTACTTGGAGGGGGTACACTAGAACGATATCTTCCCTCCTACGCAGGGAGTGCATACGTATTGGCGGATGATCAAAAGCGTCTGGCGGTCGCGGCAGAGTTGGACTATCTCTCAGTTAAGCGCACCGACGCAGAACTGCAGGGCCGATACACAGACTTGTTTACAGTTTGCTCACTCTTGCCGGCCAAAGTTCAAGTTGACGTTGATACTGTATTGAGAGACTACCTCAGCAGGTTCATCCATGAGCTGCAGTCTTCGCTGGTAGCAAATCCACAGTGGGAGCTGCCGCAACTACAAATTCATCTGGCAAATGTCCAAAAGAACACATCAAAGGTCTTGGTGGTCAACTCGTTGAACCGGACGGGGCCACGGCAATTCCATGCACAAATCAAGATTGCCAGCATGCTTGGCGGAGAAACCAGAATTGCCGAGGTAACAGATAGGACGAACGCAGGGATGGGTGATTTTGAACTTGTGAGCGTCGCGGGTGCGGCTTAACGCGGACGTCAACACAGGCCATGCCTTCGGCATTTTTATGGTCAGTGTTGGCGTCTGCGCTTCTCGCTTCGGCGCCGGTTAACCAGGGCGTTATCCAACGTCGGTTTAAGGCCACTTTACAGACTTTAAAAATCCGAATGCTCATTACCGCTTCGGCCGAAGCGGACGATAGGATTGAGGGCTGAATGGTCTGGGTCATCGACGAAAGCAGGCTTCGAAACTTCGGCGGTAGTCGATGGTGAAGCTGAGCTTTGTCGTCGAGTTCTTGGCTCTGTATTCGGTAGCGAATAACCAAGGTTTATTTTTCATCCTGTTCATGCGATGCTTCGTAAATATTTGAAATGGTTAATTAAAAAAAATCATTTGCGATGTGCGAATAAATAGATATCGCCGTTATTGTTCGATAAATCAGGTTATACATCATGAAATCCTCACCCAATCGCCTCGCATTTAAGTACCGAAGCGGCGATCCACAAACGCTCCAGAGAGACCTCGGGGCATTGCGCGATGCTACGTTTTATGCAGCATCGCGAGGAAGCCTAAACGACCCCTTCGAGGGTCGGTTCGATCGGTCTTCGCTAGATCGCCAGCTCTTACTGATCCGGCAGGTGGCGACCGGATTTGCGCCTGGTTTTGCAGGCTCGCTTGATACAGTTTCAGAGGCCGCGAACGACCTCTTGAGCTTCGTCGATAAGAGCGGAGTCTTCTCGCTCAGCTACAACCCCCTGAATGAGCTCATTTGGGCTCACTACGGAGGTTCTCATTGCGGCTTCTGCATTGGCTACGACATCGAGAAACTCATTGAGTTCGAACCGAACTTGCACTATTGCTTTGACGTGCAGTACAGCGACACGGAGCCAACGCTCAGGTCTGAGCATCTTATAGGTGCTACCACTCCAATAACACTCCTTCAGAGGATCTTAGGAGTGAAGTCCACGCCGTGGAGGTACGAAGAAGAAGTGCGAGTTGTCACCGCGCCAGCCGGGCTCCACGAGCACGACTACCGCGCGGTGAAGAAGGTGTATTTTGGCCTTTGTTGTTCGGAATCAACTAGACAGGCCGTGATGGAGGCGCTCGCCGGAAGGGACGTTCTGTATGAACAGGTTGTGAGCCCTGGAACGTCTTATGTCCTTCAATCAAAGGCTATTCCCGACCACTTCGCGTCTGCAAGAAAGCATATGCAGAACTTGGCGCCAATCAACGATGGCGCGATCTGCCCGCACTATCTAAAGCCTGAGCAGAAGCAGTATCAAGACTACCTCTTTCGGGCCGCGGAGATCGTAAGGCGAGAGCCGTACTGCAGAGAGATTCAATTGGTCGAGTTCAGCGGTCAACGGAGCACACCTGAAAGGCCGATCATCTTCGTCCAGTACCTTCGCGGACCGAACAAGTGGGTCAATCACTACTTCAGCCTGCCGGAGATCGATGAACAGTACAAGGAGCTACAGCTATGAGGGCAACGTATAACCCCTCCGTCAAGGGGATGTCTTGCGCCAAGCCGCAAGCCGCCCCTTACGTCGAACGTTAGCTGCTCTTCACCACTTCATCGGAGGAAGTTTTTATCCCTATGGCAAAACCAACTGTCTATCCAGGCATCAATCCAAGAGCTCAAGTTAACAATCTGCCTACGGAAGAGCAAACGATTGCGCACGTTCTCTCCAGAGATTTCTACATTACGGGAGGCTTCAACGAGGTTTCCATAGGCACTAGCAAGTATCGTTATTTCTTTTTGCGCTTCCCGGACGACAAGGCAATAACTTATGGCGTAAGGGACGAGATAATTGTACTGCTCAGTCCATTCGAGAATTTTGAGCCTAGAACTTTAGACGCGATAGAAAAGATTCAGGAAGAGAATTCAGGTTTCCGCCTAGACAAAATCAGCGCCTTTGTCATTTCAAAGGATAGTGATTTTATTGAAAAGCTCAATAAAACAATTAAGACCCAAAAAGAGTGCCGAATAATTACGCCGTTTACGTATTCGGAGCTCCAGTCCCCAAAGAATACGGACTTCTACAGGCAAAGAATCAAGCAATTCTTTTTCGAACGCAATCTCTTTGACTTCGACTCGCCACTTCGACGTGATCTCTACTTCTTTGGCAGAGATGAGCTTTGCCAAAATCTAATCGACAAGCACCAGACTGGTCAAAGTGCCTCACTTTTTGGATTGCGTCGGAGTGGAAAAACGTCAATCCTGCTTTCGGTATGCAGGCGAATCACAAACCAAAATGGTTTCGCCTCCATCATCGACTGCCAGTTGCTCTACCAGCTTCCTTGGTACGCTGCCCTGTATCACGTCGCCTTCACAATCAATAGTGATCACCATGCAAAGGTGGTAATCAATGAGGCCGAATACACAGACGAAAAAGCAACGATTACGTTTGCGAGAGATATTGAAAAGATTCACAAGAAGCTCAGGAAGAGCGTACTGCTGGCTTTTGACGAAATCGAGCAAATCACATTTGGAGTGTCGTTTGGAGAAGCATGGCGCAACGGATCAAGCTACGTTCGATTTTGGCACTCACTGAGAAGCTTAGCACAAAGGCAAGAAAATCCCGTAACCCTCTTACTTGCGGGCACAAATCCAAGATGTTTGGAAACGCCTTTCGTGATGGGGGGCGACAATCCTTTGTATGGTCACGTGAAGCCAGAATACATTCCCGGCTTTAGCCTTCCGCAAGCTAAACAGATGATCGAAACACTGTCGTCATACATGGGGATATCTATTGACGACGATATCTACGCCTATCTGGTTCGTGAGTTTGGAGGGCACCCATTTCTAATGCGCCAAGCGTGCTCATACATCAAGTCTGAACTGGACAAGGGTATGCAGAGGCATATTGACAGGCTGATGTATGAAAAATCAATCGCCCAATTCAACGAAGGACTAGGGCATGGGTTTTGCGAACTGGTGATAGGGGTACTCGCTGAGCACTATATTGACGAGTACACAATGCTTACCTATCTCGCTAGGGGAGATATCTCTGAATTTGAGCAGCTTGCAGAGAGCGATTCGACATATACGCAACACCTGCTCGGTTATGGAGTCATCTCGAAATCACCCAGTGGCTACGACTTCAAAATTGATTCGATCAAGAAGCACCTCTCCCTCAAAGAGAGATACAAGAAGCTCAACCTTACAGATGCCGAGAAACTAGCTGAAATTGGGGAGCGGCGTAACGAAATTGAACATCGTCTACGCCGGCTTGTTTCTCAAGTACTACGATCTATACACGGTGAGGATGAGGCTAAACGCTTGGTTTTGGCAAAGCACGATGCTAAGACCCGTTCAAAATATTCGGCACTAACTTACCGTGAACTATTCGATGCGAATAAACACGAAATTTACTTCAACGATCTCAAAGAACTGATGAGAAAAAATTGGGAGGGTGGGTTCAGAAATATCTTCTCCGAAGACGTAGAGAAGTTCAACTCGAGAATGGTATTGCTGAACTCCATCGGGCGCTCGGATGCACATAAGAAGGATGTTAGTGACGCCGATATGCAGAGCTTCCGCGGTGCCATGAGCTGGCTCGAAGCAAAGGTCGACGAGTATTTTGCCTAAGCGGCTAACCTATCATTCCACCAGACCTGTGCGAAAAGCCGCGCAGGCCGGTGAATTCAAACGTTATTTCTTCATCACAGAAGGGAGATAGTGGAATGACAAACGGGAAACTTTACTTTGTGGGGGTAGCGCTGGCTTGTGGATGCGGTGTTGCACAAGCCAGTTGGTTAAGCAAAATCACAGGAATCAGTGTGGACCTTAACCGGGGGCAGGTATCAGTTTCGCCGCCAGATCTCGGCGCAATCCCGGAGATGATTCAGAACCTCCCCAAAGACGTCGGGCAAGCTTTACTAAATCCTGCGGCGCCAATAGTAGCTACCGCCATTCGATTCTCTCGGGGGCAGGCGCTAAATCGAGGCGTGCAGCCTATTCCAACCAATATTCGGCAGGCACTTTCTCCTTATTTTCCTTCGCAAATCCTAGACAAAGCCCGATGGACCACAGCCGGCGGCTTGGGGATAGATGGAGCCCTTAAAAATTGGCTCAACCAAGAGGGAGCGATCACCCTTGATGAAGTCATAGCCTTCACCGACGTCCAACAGGCAAACAACAATGTCGAGTTGTGGGCGCATGAACTAACCCATGTGCTCCAGTATGCCCAGATGGGAGTTGAGACATTTGCGTTCCAATACACTTACGACTGGAATGGTCTTGAAAGCCAAGCACGGGACAATGCAAGCAGGATCATGGCTAGCATCAATGCAACTCAAGGGGGGCAGGCAAGAACTTGGAGCTATTCGGGTCAGCCTGTAACTGCGGCCGCCCAGCCAACTTGGGCCGACATCAACCAAGGCGCGCGCCTAGCAATCAATCCGGTGCAGTGCATTTGGATCAACAGTCAGTTCAACACTACTGGCAACAACTGCCCGGTGCCTATTGTTGTTTCTGGTGTCGTTCTTCGGCGGTTCTATGACGGCTATACATTCACGTTCCCATGCAACGAACCGACGTGTGTATTTGGGCCGGGACAATCGGGTCCGCTCCTGTCGCCACCGGGCCATTTGGTAGTAGGCGTAACTGCCGCATATCGGTTGCAGTAAGACATAACAAGTCGCTCCAGCCGCCGTTTTGCCTTCGCTTCGCTACGGCAAAACGGCGGCTGAGCTTTGGCGTAAGGTGGCATCTTGACTGGTAACACACAGCCTGTTTCAAAGAGGCTTAATTCAGACTTTGAGCTCTATCGATCTGCCATTTCTGGCGATCCGGTTGCCACGGTTTTGCGCTTTCACCTGCTAACCGAGTATTATTTGGAGCAGCTAATACGCTCTCTTATGCCACGCGGCGATCGAATTATTGAATCCGCAAATTTCTCTTACGCTCAAAAGCTCTGTGTTGTGGCTGCGACCAATGAGGTTGAAGACGATCTTGTGTCTGCGCTCCGAAACCTGAATAAGTTGCGAAACAAGTGCTCTCATGAGCTCCACCACAAGATTACTGCTTCTGACCTTGAGTCTATTGGAAGCCCACTGGGTAAAGATTGGACCGAAATAAAGAAGGAACACGCCGAGGTGGGGACGCCACCTAACAAATCGCTAGAGCGGACGCGTGAGGGATAAAGTGCCTAGCTCGTGCTTCGGCGTCCGCACCGCTCAATCGTTAGTCAACGTCGGTTCATGACCACATTGGCGACGTTTTAAGTCGCAAGTCTCACGTCCGAAGCACGCAAACGGAGAGTGTGGCCTCGATGTCAGCTATCGGCCAAAAGTGAACAGCTGTTGGATCTAAATCTAACCGACGCCATACCTAGAATGATACAAGCCCCTAATAGCTTTCACTAGTATTATATTCTTCGAAGCTCACCCGAGCTTGCTAATAAGGTTTGCCCCAGGTAGCTCGCAAGTCAGAAGTTGGGGCGATACCTTTATGCACATAGAGGCTAGGTTCGACGAGCTCTAATTCTCCATCTCCTAGTGAAAGATCTATACGGCCTAGGAGTTCAAAATTCTCCGCGTGCTCCGAACCGCATGCGCAGTCGTCTTTGTGTAGAGCTCGCTCCCATGCACCATTTTCGTCGATCCGATAGTGCATCCCATAGAAGCGCCCGATTCCCATGATGCGCAGACCAGGATGATCCACTCCATACTCGAAAACGCTGACAATGTCGTTCGGCATCTTGACAACACCGACACCTTTCCCGTAACGCGTGCCCATCCCGTGGTAGACAAGACCATCCAATTCAATGGAGATTTCGTCGTATTCTTGAAGCAGCTTGTTAATGTTCGGAAGGATTACGCGAGGCGCGCCAACTCCGTAGTACAAGGTGCTACCGCAGAGGATTTGGACAATTTGCGTGGCTGTCGCGGTGAGGGAGTCTGGTGGAGGCGGGAGGTTCCTGGTCCAGAAGGGGCGATACATAGCGCTCTCAGGTGGCATGTGCTTCCGAAGGTGATTCGAATATTCTGGAAGCTCCAGCGTTCGCCCAAACGCTTCCAAGCCATCGTCAGAGATATGTCGCATCTTTTCCCATGGCATCGCCAGTAGCTCTCGATACACAGGATCATCGGATGGCTCGGGGAACAACCAATCAGCGCTGTAATTCCCCGCGAAGTCGCGAAAAACCTCCGCTGGCGCCGTGATATGACAAAGGATGCAGTCTCCATTCAGGCCACTTTGGCTCAAAGGGCCGACCATGTAAGCGTCCTGTCGCACATATCGTGGAGTCCCTTCGTGGGTTGCGATTTCTGATAGATGAGCCGCCTGAATTCCCGACTGACGAAGCATCTTCTGGCAAATTATGTAGATGTTGCCCATCTGATCCGTAGGTACGAACCATGCGTTTAGGGTGCGAAGCAAAACTGGGTCTTCGAAACAGTCTTCTACCAGATTAACGGAGATCTTAGACTCAAAGCTATTGCTTGCAAACCAAGCAGCGACACGCGGATCGCCGGTAGCATCTAGAAAGAATGAGCGAAACCCGTAGTGTTGAAGAATCGCTTGGTTGGTGGCTATGTCGTCGGTTTTCTTCCAACCACGAACAAGATGCTGTAAAGCTCTCTGCGCGTAATGGGACCATTTGATCATCAGATCAGGCACGCAGCCCCGACGCTGGAATGAGGTCGATAGCGAGGGGGTATCATCCGAGCCAGGATAGTGCTTGGTTTGTCCTCTATAGAAAACGCCTGGCCCATATTGCTCGATAGCCGCGTTGAGTTCTCCAAGAGTTTTGCAATGCTGCTTTTCCATTTCCTCTTTTCGCTCACAAGTCCTTCGTTGATCAATCATCATCGACGGTGGATTCATTACAGATGATACATCCACCACCGTAGCCCAAGCTGGTCACATACAGGCAAGTTTCAATTCGTTTCCCTATCCCGTTCCGTGGTCGAGAATAAGGAGGCACGGACTATCGTAAGAATGGACTCTAATTGATCATTTCAATGACTGTAATGGGTCGAAAGCAGTCGTTTTTCAAGAATATTTGAAAGTCCGTTATGGCCGAAAAGCGGAAGTAACAAACAACTCACACGCTATTGGCCCCAACCCAACCCAACCCAACCCAACCCAACCCAACCCAACCCAACCCAACCCAACACCAACACCAACACCAACACCAACACCAACACCAACACCAACACTTTACCTGCCTACGAATCTTGACCTCCCAGTTCAACCACTCATCTCCCTACAAATTCTTCTGGCACGCATAGCAGTAAACCTGCCCCCCAAAACGCGGCTTGTTAAACCAGCAAAATTTGGCCACGTTGTAAGCCACTACTGTCCCACAGGTATTGCAAGCCAGTTTTGATTTCTTGGGTTCAGGATCGGCGTCCTCTACAACTTCAATAGCAGCTGGCTCATCAACTTTCACAGGTAAGCCAAATCTTCCATGCCAGTTAAACTGGTGGGGTTTGTGCAACGCTACCAACCTTTCTGCAAACGCTTTCACTGTTTCACTGCTGACCAACTTTGCAAGGTTTAGGGGGTTATTGTCATCGTCCATTGCCTGGTCAAGTTTCGCCTTGATCTGATCAACTTTAATGATCTCATCAAGCCCTGGAAACGACTTTGACGGCCGGGTAATCCGCGCTTTACTAGACACCAGTACCAGGCTTTTGATCACCGGCTTGATCGAAAAACCCAAACGCTTTTCCAGCGGAACCACGCCGTCATCAAATACTTCTTGAAGCAGTAAACAGTGCCTGCGGTTCTGCTCCAGCGGCGAGGGTATTCCAAAAGCTTGGGAACCCGTGAATGAGACAAACTCGCCTTGTTCGTTAATCGAAACTCCTTGATGAAAATGTTTGCTTTCGCACACCCAAATTTCCATCAAGCGATTAATCAGCAAGTGGTCAATTTGAGCAACTCGGCTCTTGTGTTCAATACGCAAGTCGTGAATGACTGCCCAGTTTTTCCCATGGCCGTAGTGGTACTCAATTTGGTAGGCGGCATCCTTTTCGCCCTTCACACCCGCCTTGATTGCTCGAATCTCTTTTTCAATGCTGCGTTTCGTCAAAGCCGATGCAGCAGGGTGGTTTAACAAAGATTCGAGAATCTTGATGTCGCTATCGCGATCTTCTGCACTTTTGATCAACATGGATTTGGCTGAATAAAGTTGTTGCTTCAACCGTATTCTGCACGGAACAAGGCTTTCTGTCTCAATACAAATTGTGTTTGTAGTCCAACTGCAGCCCCTCTTCATGGCGCCTGGTGGGGCTTACGCTAACCTCGATTTACCGTTTACTTCCCGTACATACATCACCCTCCATAACTGGCTCAAGCCATTGCTTTAAAGTGACAATTCTTTCCTGAACTAAACCCAACCGGGTTACGCATTGGCACATCGGCAAAACAGAACCATAGTCGATGAACTGCTTCGAGGGAAACTGCATGAGTAATTCCGCATCCACATATTGCATCCATTGCTTCTGGCTATTGTTCAACGCCTTAAGAAATGCCGAGTCATTTTGTTTTCTCTGCTTGATCCGTAGAAGCGTATCTTCCATCTCTGTTTTTGCATCATTCAGCTGCGCACAAAATTCTTCATCATTGGCGCTGTCTGCGAAGGCCCAAGATGGCACCGAGAAAAATCCGAGAAAAACTAGCTTGAACATTAACTTATTCATTTACCTTTCCTTCAAACAAGTCAGCTTCTCTTAGTCTGCGTCTGGTAAGACCCGACAATATTTGCCCCCCAGCGCGGTCATATCGCTTCATGCATGCAGGTATCTTGTCAAGATCAAGCTTTTTATTACCCTTCTCACAGTTTTTTAACATGGTGGATAGGTTGCCACTTCCCACGTTGTAAGTGAATGAAACCAAAGCATCAAACTGATCCTGATTCAATTCAAGATTGAGGCTTTGAGCGTGTTTGTTAACAGTCCTTTCCGCATGCTCCACGTCGAGAAAGAATAATTCGTCACCCCTTGATTTGGAAATTCCTTTCATGAACTGCTTTTCATTTTCTCTACCATCACAAAGGCCACGATGGACCAAGTGGCCCCACCCAACAGTGCAATGCCCAGCACCATCGGTGTCATAAAGCGTTGGCCGAAACTGCTCAAAATCCTGAATCAACTTTTTCCCTTTAACACCCAACTTCATAAATCCCCCGTCAAAATTGCCAGTATCCAAATTCCTCTGTCAAAGGCAAAAATGAGGTCCCGTCTGTCATTACCCAGGGCTAGCCCCCACATTCCAATCAGCGTAGACTCATTAAAAAAATAAACAAGTTGTCACCTCACCTCAGGAAGTAGCGCCCATGGAAGCATTGCCTCAAGAACCCACCCCCAAAGATTTTTCAGACCGTTTCGCAAAATCGCTGACCATGTTTTTTCGCTGGTTTGCCGACACTTTCTTTGCCAAACGCTACGGTCATCGGGCGGTCATTCTGGAAACCGTGGCAGGTGTACCCGGCATGGTGGCTGGCATGTGGATCCACCTGAAAAGCTTGCGGAAAATGAAAACCGGCTATGGCCCCACTATTCGAACCCTGCTTGAAGAAGCGGAAAACGAACGCATGCATTTGATGATTTTTATTGAAATTGCAAAGCCCAGTGTGGGCGAGCGGATGTTGGTGTTGTTTGCCCAACTGGTGTTTTGGCACTTCTATTTCGTGCTGTATGTGTTCTTCCCGAAAACCGCTCACCGCATGGTGGGCTACTTCGAAAACCAGGCGGTGGTTAGCTACACCGACTACCTTGCGGAAATTGATGCAGGGCGAATTGAAAACATCGCCGCACCGAAAATTGCAATCGACTATTACAAACTACCCGCCGATGCCAAGCTACGCGATGTGGTCATCGCCGTGCGCAAAGATGAACAAGGCCACGCTGATGTGAATCACGACATGGCCGATCATCCGCTGGCGGTGTAATTTCAAGCGGCTGCCTGTTCCTGATTCAAACGAATCAACAGGTACACTGCAAACCCGGTGGCAACACCGGGTACTACGCCCAGCAGCAACGCCACCCAACCGTGGCGAATGCCCTTCACTTTGGCCTCGTACATTACCCACACGGCCAACACGGCCCAGGTGAAGAAAATGTCCATGGCATAACCCGAAGCATAGGGGTTCACAAAACCACCCGCAAACGCACCCACAATGTCTGGGTTGTCGATGAACGGCGGAATGCACACCAAGGCAAATGCCACGGCGAATGCCACAGCCAGTACCACCAGAAATCTACGATATGCCAGTGTTCCCATAAACTCGAACCCCCTTTTTTCTTGATCAATTGAACCGGGTTAATTTGAATCAACACCACAATTTCACTACTATATCTCCACTGTATTCACCCACACGCCACATGCTTCGCTACCACACCATTCCTGTTACACCCTTTGCACAAAACTGTTCCATCGTGTGGTGCAGTGAAACCAACAAGGCCGCCATCATCGACCCCGGTGGCGATTTGAACAAACTCAACAAAGCGATTACTGAGCGCAATCTTGAACTGCAAGCAATCTGGCTAACCCACGCGCACATTGACCACGCGGGTGGGGTGGCAGAACTGGCCGAGCAATTGAACTTGCCCATCATCGGCCCACACCAGGGCGATCAGTTCTGGATCGATAGACTGGCCGACCAAAGCCGCATGTTCAACTTTCCCTTGAGTAAGCCTTTCACACCCAACCGTTGGCTGGCCGATGGCGACACGGTTCAAATTGGCAATTGCACCCTGAATGTGCGCCACTGCCCGGGCCACACACCGGGCCATGTGGTGTTTCACTCGGAGGAAGCCAAACGTGCGTTTGTGGGCGATGTGCTGTTTGTAGGCAGCATGGGCCGCACGGACTTTCCCGGTGGCGACCATGAAACCCTGATAGACAGCATTCGCAACCGCTTGTGGCCCATGGGCAACGACACCGTGTTTATTCCAGGCCACGGGCCAGAAGACAGCTTTGGTCAGGAACGCCGAAGCAACCCGTATGTACGCGACCTTCAGTTTTAAGGCCTCGCCATGAACCTGCTGGCTGCGCTGCGGTTTTACTTTCCGGGCCATGCTTTTGGCAGGCAGGTCAAACCGGTTGTCACTGCGCAACTGTGGCAAACTGCGCAGCGCATTCAACAAAGTATTCAACACACACGCCCGCCTCATTCGCTGGGCTTGGGGTTGATCATGCGCTACATGGAATGGGATGTGGCCTTGTACCGCGCAGCACTTGAAGAGGGGATGCCTCGCACCGAGGCAGGCCAGTTGATTGAAACCATCAACTGGCAAATATTTGGTCCACCGATTGAATTGGGTTTCAAGCTGTCTCGCCTGCGCAGCGCAAAAGCACTGGTGCGCGCACGGTGGTTGACCAACCTCATGTTCAAGGTGATGTTCACCAAACCGTTTGCACGCACAGTGCACCCCACCAGCAGTGCGGTGGCCTTTGATGTCACTGTTTGCCCGCTGGCCAATTACTTTAAACAGCAGGGCGTGCCTGAACTAACCCGCCATGCCGCATGCAGCCTGGACCACCAAATGGCTGCGCAGTGGGGTTTGCAATTGCAACGCGCCCAAACCATTGCACAAGCGCACCCACTGTGCGACTTCAGGTTTGTGCCACCCAAAACGCCCCAATAATCGTTTTCACATCACTCACTTCACCCGCCTTGATTTGCCTCATCAACTCGGCAGGTTCAACCAGCACCACGTCCAGAAACTCATTGTGGTCCAGCTGTCGCTCTTGCAGGGTTAAACCACGCGCCACATACAACTCGATCTTTTCTGTGGAATAGGAAATGACCGGGTGAATGGTGGTGATGTATTCCAGCGTTTGCGCCACATATCCGGTTTCTTCCAGCAGTTCCCGGTGAGCCGTGGCCACTGGGTCTTCACCCGGATCAATTTTGCCAGCCGGGAATTCCAGAAACACGCGGTGCAAAGGGTAGCGAAATTGCCGCTCCATCACAAAGCGACCATCATCCAGAATGGGAATAATGGCCACCGCACCCGGGTGCACCGTGTATTCGCGCACCGATTGTTCGCCATTGGGCAGGCGCACCGTGTCCTGGTTCACTTTCATCAAATGCCCGTCAAACACGCGTGTGCTGGTGATGCAGGTTTCTTCCAGGTGCTTTTCAGAATCGGACATACAACGCCACGTCAAAAGATTGAAACAGCACATTTGACCACATTGAGTTCTCCGAGTTAACCCTAGGCTTGCCAGTGGTAAACTCAATCGCCATCTTTCTGTAAATTTCCCTATGTCACTGCTGTCCAGCTTGCTATTGCTTATTGTAGTCGCCCGCTTGTTCGGCCGCCTGTTTGCACGCTACAACCAGCCCGAGCTCATCGGTGAAATTCTGGCCGGGGTATTGCTGGGCCCTGCCATTCTGGGTTTGATTGAACCCAACAAAGCCCTTGCTGGTGTTACTGAATTGGCCGTGTTTCTGATCATTTTGAATGCCGGCCTTGAAATGCGCTTTTCCGACATTGTGGGCGCCATGAAAGGGCGCGGGCTTATGTTGGCAGCCATCAGCTTTTTCATTCCCTTCGGTGGTGGTGTTTTGGTGGCAGCAGCATTTGGTCAGGACATCATGCGCATGATTTTTCTGGGCCTGTGCATTTCCATCACCGCACTGCCAGTGGCCGTGAAGCTGATGGACAGCCTCGGAATTTTGCACACCCCGATTGCCAAATTTTCACTGGCAACTGCAGTGGTCAACGACGTGGCTGCGCTATTCATTCTGGGCATTGTGCTGAACCTGCCTGAAACACTCACACTGGGCGACGCCAGCGTGGCTGTGGGCATAGCCACCCTGAAACTGATGGCCATGGGCCTGGTGGTGGTGGGGCTGAACCAATTGCTGAACTGGCTCGAAAAACGCAATGTGAATGTGCAGGCCTTGCCAGAATCCATGATCAAGGTATTTGGTCCTGAAGCCTTGTTCGGCATTGTGATTGTGTTTGTTCTGGTGTTTGGCACCATCAGTGAGGCTTTGGGTTTTCACTTTGTGATTGGTGCATTTTTTGGTGCGCTGTTTCTGGACAAAAAACACTTCATCGCCTCGCGCTACAAAGACCTGCAAGGCACGCTCGGGTCAATTACCAACGGTTTTCTGGGTCCTATTTTCTTCGCGTATCTGGGGCTTGAATTGCAACTTGTCAGCCTGACCGAATGGAACTTCCCGCTCGTGGTTATTTTGGTGTCGATTATCACCAAATTGTTTGCAGGATGGCTGGGGGGCTTGATGGTAGGCATGGACCACCGGGAATCATTGGGTTTGGGGGCAGTACTCAACGGCCGTGGCGTGATGGAACTGGTGGTGGCCGGCATTGCCTATCAGAACGGCTTTATTGGCCCTACCATGTTCTCAACCCTGGTGTTAATGGGCATTGTCACCACCTTCCTGACACCCATTTTCTTTAAACAGGTTTACCGGGGCAACAAGCTTGAAGAGTACCGCCAGGAAAGCCGAAGCTGAGCCCTTCAACAACTCGCACAGGGTTGCTTACTGTACTTTTTTGGCTGCCATGGCATGCCCGGGCCAGGTAATTTCAAGCTCATAGGAAATGGAGCGTGAAAGCCCGTCGAGGTCGGGAAACAAGGTGGCGTGCGTAATGTTCATTCGGTACAGGGCCAACATGGCTTCTTTGCGAATACTGGCCGGCAAAATGAACTTGCGGATCATCGCGGGGCCGGTCTCGTACTGTTGAATAATTTCATCAATCGGTTTGTCCAGCACACCCGGCACCACAAACGTGCCCGATTGCGCCACCAGCCGCCCATCCATTCGGTCAGGTTCGCCCACCCACATAATGTCGTTGGCATTCGAAGCAAAATAGCGCTCGAAATTCCCACGAACTCGGGGGTCGATCATGTCGCGGTGAAGGGTGGCATTGTTGATCGGCGTGGCCATCCACAAACGTGGTGTGTCCAAGGCAAACACGGCCGAATTTTTGACCGCCCTTTCCAGTGCAAAAAACGCAGCCACAAAAGGCGACTTGGTGAAGTCAAGCATGCGGGTGGGTGCACCGTGGTGCTGCATCAAAGCCAGGCAACGAATGTCGTCGTCCAGCACGCTGGCATCGGGCAAATAATTGTGCGCCTTGCGGCGAAAAATTCGAAAGGCGCGTTCTTCGCGCAAACGCCAGGAGGATTTATCGGGCACGTAATTTTGCAAATAACGCGAGAGCGAACTCAGCAAGGGCCAGTCGGCATCTTGCAAACCCCGAAACGCCCAACCATCACACTCGGTGCTCAGGGCAACAAACTCGTTCCAGTCGGCAATGTGTATCGTTTCCAAAAATTGGCTCCTTGAATTTACCCACTGTTCCTCAACCCGGTGGCAATGCCGTTGATCGACAAATGCACGCCACGAGCCACGCGTTCATCCAGTTCGCCCTGGCGGTGCCTGCGCAGCAACTCCACCTGCACATGGTTCAGCGGGTCGACATACGGAAAACGCGCTTGAATAGAACGTTTCAGCAAGGGATTGTCTGCAAGCAATTCTTTTTGCCCAGTCAGCCACAACAGCCCTTCCACGGCACGTGCATGCTCGGCGGCAATGCGGCCAAACACTTTGTCGCGCAGTGCGGCGTCTTCCACCATGGCGGCGTAGCGCGATGCAATCGCCATGTCGGCCTTGGCCAGCACCATGTTCAATGTAGACAGCATGGTGTTAAAGAAGGGCCATTGTTTCGCCATGGCTTGCAACTCGAGCAATTCCGCTTCATTCAAACCATTGCGTAATTTGGCCACTGCCGTGCCAAAGCCATACCACCCCGGCAACATCACACGGCTTTGCGCCCAGCTGAACACCCAGGGAATGGCGCGCAAATCTTCAATAGTCCAGTTGGCTTTGCGGGAAGCAGGGCGGCTACCAATGTTCAAACTGGCAATTTCAGAAATGACCGTGGACTGTTTGAAGTACTCCAGAAAACCATCGGTGTTGTAAACCAAATCCCGATATTCTTTGAAGGCATGTTCCGACAACTTCGCCATGAGTTCCAAGTACTTCGCAGGGACTTCACGCGTCAGCTCGGTGTGTTCAGACACCATCAGGTTCGCAGACACCAACACCTCCAGGTTGCGCCGACTCAGCGATTCAATGCCGTACTTGGCGGCGATCACTTCGCCTTGTTCAGTCAAACGAATGCGACCATCCACTGCACCCGGTGGTTGGCCCAAAATGGCGTGGTAGCTCGAACCACCGCCGCGCCCCACCGAACCACCCCGGCCATGGAACAGGCGAATCTTGATGCCGTGTTTTGCAAACACATCCACCAAACCAATTTCGGCCTGGTACAGGCTCCAACCGGAAGTGACAAAACCGCCATCCTTGTTGCTGTCTGAATAGCCCAGCATCACTTCCTGCACATGCCCGCGCGAGCCCACCAAGGCCCGATATTCCGGGATACCGAACAAACGATTCATGATGTCGGGCGCGGCCTGCAAGTCGCCAATGGTTTCAAACAAAGGCACCACATTGACTGCAATCTCGCCCTTGGCCACATTCAACAAATGGGCCTCTTTCAGCAGCACCGCCAGTTCAAGCAGGTCACTCACCGATGCGGTTTTGGAAATGATGCAGTTTTGAATGGCAGTGGCGCCGAGAATTTGATGCGCAAGTTTGGCCTTTCTGAAAATCGCCATTTCTGAATGGGTGCGCTCGCTGTACTGCAGGGAATCGCTGAACAGCAAACGAGGGGTGCGCAGTTCAGCACACAAAAGCTCAACGCGTTCGGCTTCGCCACAGGCCAGGTAATCAATATTCCCCAAGGTAGATTGCTTGAGCAAATCAGCAATCACCTCTTCAAACACATCGCTGTTTTGGCGAAGGTCCAAAGCCATCAAAGAGAAACCAAACACCTTCACCTTGCGCGCCAGCAGTGCCAAACGGCCTTCGGCTATTCGCTGCATGCCGTTGTCATTCAGCGCAGAAAACAGGGTATTCAAATCGGCCAGAAAATCAGCTGGGCTTGCATAGGCCTGGGCAGTGCACTCGCCCTGAGCCGCTTGCTGAAAGGTGGCTTCCAGCCGTTTGCGAATTGCCACACAGGCGCGGCGCAGCGTTTCATCCATGCGGTGGGCTGAATCTTCCCCCGAGGCATTGGCCAATTCGGTCAAAGGCGGATTGGGTTTCAAGAAATAATCGGTCACGCTGAATTCGCGAATCAGGCAATTCACCTCGGCCAGATAATGCTCCAGCACCTTGCGACTTTGAATTTTCAGCGTGGTGTCCAGCACCTGCGCAGTCACAAACGGGTTGCCATCACGATCGCCGCCGATCCACGAGCCCACAGTCAACACCTTGCCCAGTGGGTCTTCATTCACCGGCAAAAAGTTGTCCGTACTGGGCAAATTCAGGAGGCTTTGCAGCTTGCGGTACACCTGCGGCACCTGCGCAAAAAAAGTAGAGTCGAAATAGGCCAGCGCATTGTTGACCTCGTCAATCACACTCAATTTGTTTCGGCGCAGCAAACGGGTTTGAAACAGGCGCTGCACAGCTGCTTTCAGTTCATCCCGCCAGGCGTTGGCCTCTTCAAGCGTCAATTGAATTTCATCGCGGTGGCGGATCAGGGCGATGATGCTTTGCTGTGCATCCAGCACACTTTTGCGCTGCACCTCAGTGGGGTGCGCGGTAAGCACTGGCACAGATTCGGTTTGTTTCAGGCGTGCAAGTACTGCATCACGATTTACACCCACGCGTTCCAACTCGGGGATTGTGTAATCCAGGCTGGCCTCACGCGCAGGCATTCCGGCCAACTCATGCTGGCGATTGCGGCGAATCAAATGGCAGTCTTCGGCAATGTTGCTCAACATCGAAAAAATCGAGAAAGAGCGAATCAGCGAAATGGTCTCGTCTTGGGTCAGTTCCTCAAGCCGCGCCTCCAGTTTGGCGCGTGCTGCATTGTCATCAAAGCGCCGATACTGCACCGACAACTGTCGCACTTCTTCAATGGCCGTAAACACGGGCAAGCCCTGTTGCTCGGCGATGATTTCACCCAACAAGGCGCCCAGCAGGCGAATGTCGTCACGCAGTTGGGAATCTTTGTCGTCGATCACAAACCGTCCTCCGACCACAATGCACCAGCCCGCAAAGCCATGGCTGTGGCCGATGAAGGGCCATAAGTGCCGCTGGTGTAAGGCACAGGTTCCATGCCGTGGCTTTTCAAGTCATTCAAAATACGGTCTACAAATTGCCACTGTGTTTGCACCTCGTCCCGGCGCAAAAACAAGCCCAGACGACCACGCAAAATATCGGTGATCAATCGCTCGTATGCATCGCGCACGGGAATGCGCCAGGTATTGAAAAAGTCCAGGTCCAGTGACACAGGCTTCAAGCGTTCTCGCTCACCTGGTGTTTTCGCAAGCAGCTTCAGTTCAAGTTTGTCCTCGGGTTGCAGGTGAATCACCAACTGGTTGCCCACCCATTGGCCGCCCACAGGTTCAAACAGGGGCTTGGGCACATCGCGAAACTGAATCACAATTTCTGCAAAACGGCGTGGCATGCGTTTGCCTGTGCGCACCAAAAACGGCACACCTGCCCAACGCCAGGTTTGCACTTCGGTTCGAAAACTCACATAAGTTTCCGTGGTGGAATTGGCAGCCACACCTTTCTCGTTGCGATACTTGGGCACAGCCTGGCCCTTCACATAACCCTCGCCATACTGACCCACCACAATTTCAGGTACGCCTGTAATTTGGGGCACTTTCAGTGAACGCAGTACCTTCAGTTTTTCGTCGCGCAATGAATTCGCCTCCAGGCTGACGGGCGGCTCCATGGCTACAATGGCCAGCAGTTGCAGAATATGGCTTTGAACCATGTCGCGCAGCGCACCGGCATGCTCGTAAAAACCGGCACGGTCTTCCACGCCCAAATCTTCGGCCACAGTAATTTGTACATAAGCCACATGCTCGCGGGTGAGCAAGGGTTCGAATATGCGGTTGCCCAAACGCAAAGCCAACATATTCTGCACAGCCTGTTTGCCCAGGTAGTGATCGATGCGGTACACCTGCGATTCATCCAGTTTCGCAGCCACGGCTTCTTCAATCAGGGCAGATTCTTTCGCATTGAAACCCAAGGGCTTTTCCAGCACCAAGCGAAGTTTCTCGGGGTCGCGCACTGTGGGAATACAATTGATCAAATCGATGAATCGTGACGAAGGCAGGGCGGCGTAATGCACCACAGGTTCAGGGCTGCCAGCCACAGCGTTGGCCATGGCTCTGCACGATTCCGGTGTGCCAAGCACCACTTGCAAGGTATGCAGGTAGGGCAGCAACGCCGGAATCGATTCGCGTGCTGCCTCGTCGCCAGCCGCTTTCAAGAACGCATCGACTTGTGCCAAAGCCTGTTCAGGGCTTAGGGTTTCGCGCTGGGCAAAAATGATTCTGGATTCCGCGGAAAAGTATCCCGATTTCGCCAAGTGCGCCAGTGCCGGAATTATTTTACGCTTGGCCAAATCGCCGCCCGCCCCATGCAACACAAAGGTGAAAGCGCCAACGGGCAGGGGGGAATTGTCAGTCATTTTAGGTTCCGGCTCAATTGTTCAAGTTAGTTACATTAATTGCTAGTTTTTTGTAATTATGTTACAAACAATGCATATTCACAAGTTATCTTCTCGAGGTTTGCGCCATGGCAACTACTTTGAACCCCACATTGCAGGCGCTTCGCGAACGCATCGAACAACGTTCCAAAACCACGCGCGCAGCCTATTTGAACAACCTGCCACAAGGCCCGCAAAACCGCACAGCTGTTGGCTGCGCCAACCTGGCCCACACCACCGCAATTTACCCAAGCAACACCAAACGCGTTATTTCATTGCACAAGTCGCCGCACTTGGGCATTGTGACTGCATACAATGACATGTTGTCGGCCCATCAGCCATTTGCGGTTTACCCTGAATTAATTGCCAAACACGCGCGTGCCTTGGGCGCCACCACGCAGGTAGCGGGCGGCACACCGGCCATGTGCGACGGTGTAACCCAAGGCCGCGAAGGCATGGAGCTGTCGCTTTTTTCACGCGATGTGATTGCACTTTCCGCCTGCGTTGGTCTTTCGCACGATGTATTCGACGGCGCCATTTTGCTGGGTGTTTGCGACAAAATTGCACCTGGTTTGTTGATTGGCGCGTTGGGCTTTGGCCACCTGCCCTTTGTATTTATCCCCGCCGGGCCCATGGAAACAGGTCTGTCCAATTCCGAGAAAGCCAAAACCCGACAATTGGCCGCGCAAGGCAAGGCCACGCGCGAGGACCTGCTGCAGTCCGAGGAAAAGGCTTACCACAGCCCGGGTACCTGCACGTTTTACGGCACGGCCAATTCCAATCAGCTGATGCTCGATTTCATGGGCTTGCAGTTTCCCGGCGGCGCGTTCGAGTTGCCCAGCAGCCCACAGCGCAAGGCGCTGATCGGTGAAAGCGTGCGCGCGCTTGAAAGCGCCACGCGCAACCCTGCCTTGAAGTTTGGCACACTGGTTGATTCCCGCTGCCTGATAAACGCACTGGTCGGCCTGATGGCCTCGGGTGGTTCAACCAACCACACCATTCACTGGGTGAGCGTGGCCCGCGCGGCAGGCTATTTGATCGACTGGACCGACCTTGAAACCATTTCCAGCGTCACCCCGCTGCTTACACGGGTGTACCCAAACGGCACCGAAGATGTAAATGCATTTCAGGCCGCAGGCGGCACAGCCGGCTTGCTGGCCACACTGATTGACGGCGGCTTTGTAGACGGTGAAGCCCCCACCGTGTGGGGCACTACCATGGCCAACACGGTGGCTGAAGTGCTGCCCACGACAGAAACTTTTTCAACACGCACACCGGGCGCTTCACGCAACCTTGATGTGCTGCGCCCCTACACCAACCCCTTCCAGCCCGACGGCGGCATTCGCCTGATGAAAGGTAACCTGGGTCGCGGTGTATGCAAGGTATCGGCTGTGAAACAGGAACACCGATTTGTAGAGGCGCCTTGCCGCGTGTTCACCGACCAACACCAAGTGATTGATGCGTTCAACAACGGCGAACTGACCGAGGCCGTGGTGGTTGTACTGGCCCACCAAGGCCCGCGTGCCAATGGCATGCCCGAGCTGCACAAGCTCACGCCCATTCTTGGTATTTTGCAAGACCAAGGCTTGCCCGTTGCCTTGGTGACCGATGGCCGAATGAGTGGCGCTTCTGGCAAGGTGTTGTCGGCCATTCATGTGTGCCCGGAAGCCAAAGCCGACGGCCCTATTTCACGACTTCGCGATGGCGATGTGGTGCGGGTGGATGCCAATGAAGGCGTGCTGCACACCACGGCCGATTTGAGCCTGCGCGAACCCATGCCCACACCCGCGCAAGCAGTCAGCCATGGCCGCGGATATTTCCAGGTGTGGAGAAACACAGTGAGCAGTGCCGAGGAAGGCGCAAGCAACCTGTTCCCCCAATGAAACAAGGACAAGCCATGAACACGCAACTCGCCCCCGACACCCGCGCCGAACGCACCCGCAACTGGCTGCGCCAAGGTGTGTTGCCAGTGGTGGTGATTCCCAATGTAAAGCAGGGTTTGGAAATCGCCGAAGGCTTGTGTGCGGGCGGTATTACACAAATTGAAATTACGCTGCGCACCCCGGAAGCACTGCAAGCCTTGGGTGAAATAGCCAAACGCTTTCCCGACATGAATGTGTCTGCCGGCACCGTGCTGACACCAGCGCAGTTTGATCAAGCCGCTGACCTGGGGGCAACGCTGTTCATTTCGCCTGGCCTAACGGAAGTGCTGGCCGAGCATGCCTTGAACAAGGGATATGCCTGGGTGCCGGGTGTGGCCACTGCATCGGAAATGATGCGCGCGCTTGAACTGGGGTTTGAATTGCTGAAATTTTTCCCGGCCATGGCGGCTGGTGGCCCCAAAGCCCTTGCTGGCATTACAGCGCCATTGGCCGCAGCACGCGTTGTGCCCACTGGTGGCGTAACACTTGAAAACATGCCGCAGTGGCGTGAAATCAAAGCAGTGCAAGCGGTGGGCGGCACATGGCTGACCGCGGGGCTGGACGGTGTAGCCAATGTAGCCAAGGTAGTTGAGCAACGCGCTGCGCTGGCCATGGCGGCATGGAACAGCACGGTGCTGGTTTAATCGGCTTGGATTCCGCTCCCTCGCCTGCCGGTTAACTGCCTGATCGGCTTGGAGTCCGCTCCCTCGCCTGCCGGTTAACTGCCCGATCGGCTTGGGTTTCAATCTCTCGCCAGAAAACCTGTATTCCCCTTGCTGAGCCTTGCGATGCCTGAGAACGGCCCTCCTAAACTGCGGGTCGGGTCCGTTCTCTGTCGCCCAGGCTGGGCAACACCGGCCCTGCTCGGCA